>JAFGDX010000431.1 GCA_016931875.1 Prolixibacteraceae bacterium | reverse complement strand
TGAAGAAATGGTTCCAATCCTTGAAAATGGATTAAAAAACTGGGCAGAGGTAATTCAAAAACAAACCGGTAAAAATTATTCTGAGGTCGAAGGCGCGGGTGCGGCCGGTGGAATAGCTGTTCCGCTGATGGCATTTTTTAATGCTGAATTGGTTCCCGGAGCCGATTTTGTACTTTCGCAAATCAATTTTGATGAACATGTAAAATGGGCCGACCTGGTAATTACGGGCGAAGGAAAAATTGATGCGCAGACCCTAAACAACAAAGCGCCACTGGCAGTGGCAAAACGGGCAAAAAAATACAACAAACCGGTGTTGGCCATTGCCGGAAAAACCGAAAAAGAAGCCTCACTCATTTTCGACGGAATTTTTAGTTTGGCAAACGGCCCGATGACCCTTGATTTTGCTATGGAAAATGCAAAAGAGCTGGTGTATTCTGTTTCGTTTGAACTGGCAAAACTGATTTTGAAATTACAATCAAAAAAAATAAATGAATAAAAAACTGCAAATTGTTAGTGCTTTGCTGGAAGAGGAGAAAACAGAAAATGCCAGGCAAAAGTTTCTGGAAATTGAGCCGGAACAAACCGTTGATTACTGGATGGTGAAAGGAAAACTGGAACAAAAATTTCAAAACTGGGGAGGAGCAATCAATGCTTTTGGCAAAGTGCTGGAAATAGACAGCGAAAACCCTGAAGCGCAAAACAATCTTCACATTATTCAAAATATACTAAACTTTTGGAACCCCGAAATGTTTAATCCTTAGTTGATTATCATTTTCATAACAGTGATGCCCAAAACGGACACACTTGAAATGGCAGGATTTTTGGTTTGTACAACAACGTGTCATTCAGATTATTGATCTTGTAAATTAGTGTTAGGTTTTTAATGCATAATTGTTATTTTTGAGTGCTTTATAAAATTGAAATAGAAATAAACGAATAGTATAAATCTAAAATTGAAACTAAAAAGATGAAACGAGTAGTATTATTAGTTGTCGGAATTTGTTTTACCGTATTTTCGTTTGCCCAGGATGCAGCGGAAAAAATTAATCAGGCGAATGAGGCTTTAAAAGCGCAGGATTATGCCAAAGCTTTTGAATTGTATGACGATGCCATGAGCAATCTGGGAGATGTTCAGGTGGACGAAGCCATTAATTTTAACATCGGATTTGCAGCCTATAAAGCTGAAAATCTGGAAGGTGCTGTAAAATATCTCGACAAAGCGATTGCATCAGGAACTAATGTATCAAAAGCACATGAGTATAAAGCGATGGCCTATCTCGACAAAAAAGATTATGCCAATGCAGTAGCATCTTTTGAACAGGCCATTGCCACTTCAGAAGAAGATTCAAAAGATTTGGTTTACAATGCGGCCATTGCAGCCTACCGTGGCAATATGCTGGATAAAGCTGTAGAGCTTTTCGGAAAATCGGTTGAAAACGGGTACAAAGGCGAAACGGCACAGTATTACAAAGCTGTTGTTTTGAACAAACAAAACAAAGACGAGGAATACAAGGCTGCTTTGGTAGAAGGGGCTGAAAAATTTCCCGGCGATGAAAAAATCGCGTCCGCTTTGGCCAACGTGTATGTTTCGGAAGGAAATGAGTTGTACAAAAAAGGAGCTGCCATTTTAAGCGCGGCTAACCAAAAAGTAAACGACGGGGCGATGACAACTGCCGACGATGCTTACACCGCAGAGGTGAACAAAGCAAAAGCCGAATTTGAAGCAGCAGTTGCCGTGCTTGAAAAAGCAAAAACCCTCGATGCTTCAAACCAAAATGCACAAAAACTACTTGATGCCTGTAAAGCAGTGCTTTAATCTTTCACACAAATAAAAACCAACCCGTTTTAGTATTATTCTGAAACGGGTTGATGCATTTATAGAATGTTGTTTTCTGAAATTAAGTAGCTACGTTGCGCAGCGATTCCTTAAAGTTTTTAAAATCATCCTTTATTTCTTCGCCAAGGTCTTCCAGGTTATCGCCGGTTTTATCCGACCACTGTGTAACTTTGTTTTTTAGCTTGCGGGCTTCTTCTCTGATGTCGTTGATGGCACTGTTGATCTCCTCTGTGGCTTCATCGCCCGATTTTTCGGCATTTTCGCCAATTTCCTCCATGGTAGCCTCAAATTCAACAAGTTCTTTTTCAAGCTTATCCACAAATTGAGGGTCGTTTTCCGAAAGATCTTCAATGTCTTTTTTGAATTTTTCAAATTCTACTTCGGCTCTGTCAACCAAGTCTTCATTTTGTTTTGGTTTCTGTTGACAGGAAAAAAGCAACCCGCTAACCGACAAGGTTACCACAGTTACTACAAGTGTCATTTTCTTTTTCATACTCTTTTATTTTAAGGTTTTACATGAATTGTTTTCACGCTAAAAAGAGTTTAAAAAATAATGCCAAAGGTGTTACGAAAATTAATCATTAATGTTAACGTGTTGTATGTTAGTTAATTGTTTGTTTTTTCTGTTTGCTATGTCGAATGATAGTAGACCAAATTTTACAGGCACATGTAGATGTAACTCCTCAAATTGTAGAGATTATCGTGTGTGAAAACCACTCCGCAAAACAATTCTTGCAGAAAAACAATACAAAACGCGGAATGTGAATTTGTGTAACTCAGTGGGGATAAAATTCTACACTTGCGGTTTTGTTTTGTATTGGTGAAATATTCTAATAGTTTGGTAATTAGTTGTTTGTGCGATGTTTGTATACATGGCAGGATATTTTCTTTTGGTAAGAAAGGAATTTAAAAACGAACGAAAAATGAAAGCAAGAAATAACAACTACGACACGCTTGTAGAAGCCGTAAATGCTTTAACAAAACAGGGGTATACCCATAACTTTAGTATAAACGACCGTGGTTTGCTGGTTGAAGGAAAAGAAGAAACCTACATTGCCGACGAAGTTGAACTGCACGAGTTTCACAGGTTTGAAGGAAATACAAATCCGTCTGATATGAGCATTGTATATGCGGTTCAGACAAAATCGGGGAAAAAAGGAGTGGTGGTTGATTCCTACGGGGCAACAGGTTCCGAAACAACATCGAAGTTTATGAACAAAGTGGCTCAGAAACAATTCGACAATCATGATTAAACGGGTTCCGGATAAAGTGAATCCGCTTTTTGTTCGGATGAAATACTCCGGAATAAATAAAACAATGGGATTGTGATGGTTGGATTGCGGTCCTTTTTTCTGATTGATTTACACTGAATTCAAAAAAAATGAAAACTATAATTGTATATTTTGCATCCCTCGAAAAAGCACATCAAATTGTGGACTATGCCGCGCAGGTTGCCAAGCGCCTGAAATTGAACATTCACTTTGTGTATAACATCGATTTGGCTGCGGAAGATTTCGGGGAAACAAAGAACGAAAAGTTGACCAAAAAAGACCTTGAAAAACAAATCATCGGGCAACGAAAAGCTGAAATTGGTCGCCTGGTGGAAAAACAAGACTGGGCGGCACTAAATATTACAGCCATATATTCCGTGTACACGGGCACGTTTCCCGAAATGCTTCAAACATTATCCGACCGAAATGACAGTGAATTAATGCTTTTTCCGGTTGAGGATGACAAAAAAGCGGCACACGGAAAAAATATTTCGCAAATACTGCGCATTTTAACTTTGCCTGTTTGGTGTTTTTCAGCCGGCAGTCGGTTCAAACAGGTAAAAACCATGGTTTATGCATCGGATTATAAAAAAGAAGATGTGGATGTAATTAAGTGGTTAACCGGTTTGGCAAAAAGTTTCGAAGCAAAAATTGACGTTTTGCATGTGTACAGAAGCGAAAAGTTTAAACAACAATTAATCGATGCCGGCTTACAAGGCCTGATTCGCGAAAAAATTGAATATCCACACATCAAAATCCACAGTATAAAGAAAAGCAACACTATAAAAGGCATTGCTGAATTTTCTAAAATTTCGTTTGCTGATTTGGTTGTTTTTATAAAGAAGGAGAAATACTTTTTTCAGGATTTACTGCATAAAAGTACCGTTGAAAAAGCGTTGAAAAAGCTTGATTTGCCCATTCTCATACTCAAAAAATAATAGATTGGAAAGTGTTGCATTGGTTGCACACATTGTGGAGCTGTTTTATAACACGGTGTGGTCGCGTATCAACAATTCCAGAAAGTCGCTGGGGAGTGGTTTTTCAAGATAGGCGCTTACAAAAGGGTATTTCATAACCTTGTTGCGGTCTTCTTTTTCGCGAGATGACGTGCAAACATAAATTTCAACCGTATCTTTTAGTTTGCTGATGTTTTTAAAATATTCCAGAAATGTAAATCCGTCCATTTCAGGCATATACAAATCCAACAGTATATAATCAGGTGCCTCTTTTTTGCCTTTTAATCCTTTTAAATATTCCAATCCGTCTCTGGCACTTTCAAAATGAATAAGATAATCTGAAAGGTTTTTACGTTCTAAAATCGAGTTATAAATAGTAACCAACTCGGTGTCATCATCTATAAAAACTATCTTTTTATACTTTGTATTCAACCCCATCACTTTTCACATTTAACTTTATCAATTCAATTTTTATTCCAAAAACATGGCATAATTTGTTTGTTTAAATGGTGAGTTTAATTTTCATTTTTTTTGGCGGAAATTGCTTTTTCGGTTATTTTTTCAATTTGAATTTGGGTTTGTTTTACCAACTGCGGAAGTTG
>JAFGDX010000430.1 GCA_016931875.1 Prolixibacteraceae bacterium | reverse complement strand
TCTGTACTTCTCCACCGACGTTCTGCTGATAACGCGCAGGTCGCCAATCTTTTGCAGGTTGTTTAATGTTGATTCCATGAGTCCGTTCACAAAATAGAGGTTGAGCGTATCGCTGCTTTCATTTTTAAACGGCAGCACGGCTATTGATTTTTCCAGATTATTTTCAGCAGAAACGGTACTATTATTTCGGAGAAGATAAAAAGCACCAATCAGCACAATCAGTGTCACTGCCGATAAAATGTACCATTTATACCGGCTTAAAAAATTAACCGGAGAGATTTCACTTTTGTTGGTGAAATTTACTTTTCCCACCTCGCCGGGCGAAAACCCGTACTGTTCCCTGAAACATTTTATAAAATACGAAGTGTTTCCAAAACCAACCTGGTACGAAACCTCCGAAACAGTCAGCGTGTTTTGTTTCAGGAGTTCCAAACTTTTGGTAAGCCGCACCTGACGAATAAACTGACTTGCAGAAAGCTGTGTGTCCTTTTTTATTTTTCGAAGCAAATTGGAACGGCTCATATTCATCGTTTCCGCCAGTTCGGAAACGCCAAATTGCTCTTCCGAAATATGTTCCAGAATAATGGCTTCTGCCTTTTCAATAAAATCTGTTCTTTTAACCGGTGCGTTCAAACTGCTACTTTTTGATAAAACGAAAGTAGAGAATTTTATGCAAATGCACACCAAAAACGCATTCCCCGGGGAGGCAAAAACAGCCGTTTGCGTCATAATTTTTATCCGTGCGTCATAATTTTTATGCTTTGCCCATAGTTGACACACTTGGCTGCATAACTTGTATGCCTTGCGTTTGCGAATGTCTCACCTTTGTAACACAAATTTTTAATGTCAAATTTTTTAAAATTAAAATCCATGAAAGTATTAAAATTAACTTCTTTTAAAATGTGGGTGAACTTTTCCTTTATTGCTCTTTTATTTTTAACTGCGTGTGGTTCTGCGGGCAGCAACAATAACACGCAACCGGAAAATGATGTGAAAGCAGAGTCGAAAGTTGTGCCGAAGGCATCCAAAAGGGAAAAACCGAAAATGGATCTTCAGGCCGCAATAATATCCGGCAACCTCGAAATCGTAAAACAACACATTGAAGCCGGAACCGACGTCAATGTAAAAGACCAGATGAGTGGTTCAACACCGTTAATTACGGCGGCCACCTTCGGCAAAACTGCCATTGCCAAAACATTGATTGATGCCAATGCCGATTTGGACATTAAAAACAACGAAGGCTCCACTGCCCTGCATGCGGCCGCGTTTTTTTGCCAAATTGAAATTGTGCAGATGTTGATTGATGCGGGAGCTGAAAAATCGATTAAAAACAAACACGGGGCAACTCCGCGTGAATCAGTAATCGGGCCGTTTGCCGAAATAAAACCCATTTATGAAATGATGCAGCAACAATTGGAGCCACTGGGTTTAAAACTGGATATGAACGAAGTGGAAATGACCCGCCCCGTTATTGCCATGATGCTGCAATAATCCTTTCAAATAAAAAATACTATGACAACAGAAAGAAGACACGACATCGACTGGCTGCGGGTGGTGGCAATTGGATTATTACTGATTTACCACATCGCCATTATTTTTCAGCCGTGGGCCATGTTTATTGGCTTTATTAAAAGCGACGAGCCCCTGGAAACGCTATGGAAACCAATGACCATGCTGAATGTGTGGCGGATTCCGTTCCTCTTTTTCGTATCGGGCATGGGGTTGTATTTTGCCATGCGGAAACGAAACTTCCGGCAGTTGATTGCAGAACGTACCAAACGAATTTTGCTGCCCTTTATTTTCGGAATCGTAGCCATTACACCCCTCCATTTTATCATTTTTCAGAAATATTATAATCTGTCAATCAGCTACTATCCTCATGCCGGGCATTTATGGTTTCTGGTAAATATTTTTATTTATGTGCTGCTGCTGTCTCCGTTATTTCTTTATCTGCTAAAAAAGGAAGATGGGAAATTCAGAAAATGGCTTTCCGCTTTTATGAATAATCCGCTGGGACCGCTGGCGATATCCGTGTTTTTTGCAGCTGAAGCCGTACTTGTTAAACCCCAGTTGTTTACCATGTATGCCGAAACACTGCACGGGTACATTCTTGGCCTGCTCGCCTTCTTTTTTGGGTTTCTGTTTGTGTACAGCGGAAAGGTGTTTTGGCAAACGGTTTCGAAATGGAAATGGCTGTACGTTGGTCTGGCCCTTATTTTATACACCATCCGGTTGCTGGTATTCGAAACAAACTCACCGGGCTACCTCATGTCCATCGAATCGAATTGCTGGATATTCGCGGTTTTCGGCTTTGGTTACCAATACCTGAACAAGCCGGGCAAAACATTGAGTTACTTAAGCCAGGCTGCTTATCCGGTGTATATTATTCACATGTTTGCGTTGTATGCCGGCGCCATGATTATTTTGCCGCTGGAGATGCCTCTGTTTATGAAATTCCTCGTTATCACAACTTTTACTTTTGTGTTGTGTTTTCTTATTTATGAATTTATCATCAGAAGGATTGGCTTTTTACGGCTGTTGTTTGGATTGAAATGGAGTTTCAACAAAAGAGAAAAGCAAATAATCCGGATAAAACAAGGCATTTGAAATGTTAAGTTGGTAACTTGCATCCTACAAAAAAAAGAGTTACTGGTATTTTTAATAAGTCATTATTACCTGATTAAAATGCAAAAGCAAGAGGAGACACAAGGAATCTTATTTACTGATTATAAAGGACATTGCTGCTGGATTCGCTTATGGATTTACCCACAATAAGCCGGTGGCGAACTCACCTGAGATTATTTTTCAAAATTTGTCAATTAGACAATCCTTATTTTATGAAAAATTGACTAAATACTAAAAATGAATCAGGGCTTTTCTTTCCCTGCCGTTCATTAAAACGGTAAGCGG
>JAFGDX010000049.1 GCA_016931875.1 Prolixibacteraceae bacterium | reverse complement strand
GGAAACGACATTTTTTTTAATCAGGGAAAATACGACCCGGAATCAAAACAGGGTCAAAAGCTCCTGGCACACGAGTTAACCCACGTGGCTCAGCAGCAACCCGCACGGATACAACGAAGTTGCGGAGGGGAATGCCCTTTTGAGGAATTGGATGGAAATGTTTTGCAAAAACAAGGTGATCCTGCCACCGAAGCCCCGCAGAATACACAACCGCCGCTTGATGTAAATGACACTTTACCTGCCGAATGTGGCGACATTGAGCCATCGGGCATTTATGAAATAGAAGATTTTTTAAGAACGTTTCACACCCAGGTACAAGACTGGGAGTCGTGGCGAAACCAGGAAAACTGGGATGATCCATCTGTGAGCAGTACTATTCCAACCATTGCCCCACTATTGGCTTCATTCAATTCCATTTACAATACTGATTTTTATTGCACCGAATCATTAATTTACGTCATCCCGTTTACCCATACTGAAATTCAACGAATGATTATGGATGGAACCGGAGGGGAAACCGGAATCAGCAATCATGAACTTGATTTGGTCAATGAGTGGATGAGATACGACCGGAACAGAACAAATTTATTACAAGACCATTTTAACCTGAACCCGGAAAGCGATGTGGAACATCATTATACCATGAATGTGTATGCTGCTGTTGGAGACACGGACGATATTGCTGGTGCCGGCCTTGGGTTGGGAGGAGCTGCCGAGACTCCGGTCGGAAAACTAAAAGTAGGCTGCTTTCTAAAAATTGGATTTGGCGGCGGATATGTTGTGTTCCGCTATTCAAACAATATGGGAATGACCTGGGAACAGGGATATCTGCAGATTAATGTGGGACTTTCGGGAGAATGTTCCATCAGCGCATCCATTGGGCCGTCTGTTTCCACCAGTTTTGGTAACGAGGATTTGTGTTCAGGTTCTGCAGATCCTGATCCTACACCGGATTGGTACGGACCAAAAGACTTTGAGGGCGGAACAATTGAACAGTCGTTTGGGGTAAGTGGTGGTGCCGTGGTAAGTGCGGGTGTGGATGCAGCTTATTTATATCTTATTATTCCCGGGAAAAACGATATATTCTTTAACACTTCCGGAGGATGTATGGGAATTGAACTGGGAGGACATTTAAACCTGCCGGCAATTAACATTATTCAGGGTGGAGGCCAGTTTTTTGTGGGCGGATTTGAAGGTGAATCAGGAGAACTGGAAGCACACGAAGGGGAGTGTGACAATGCTGAACTGGCACAGGTGACCGAACAGCTTATCACCCGAATGGTGTATTTTAACACCGGCGAAAATGATTTGCATTCAGGAGTACATGCAGAAAACAATGAAGCAGCAGTTGCTGAAATTGTTGCAGCGGTAGCCGCAAATCTCGATAATCCTTTTATCACTTCTGTCTCTATTTCGGTGGTCGGGCATGCTTCGCCAATTTGGCGCGGTGCCGGAACAGAACAACGGGCTGCTGAAGAGAATTTGTCGTTGGCCATGGCAAGGGCACAAAATACAAGCTTTGAATTGTATGCCGGCCTGGATACCTACAGCGACTTACTGCCTCCGGTATCTATTTACCCTTCGGGTGTGTGCGAAGAAGGCTCACCCGCCAGTGAGGTTGATTTTGATGAAGAAAGCAGGGGCTCGGAAGAAGGGCTTGCCGAAACCGGAGATCCTAAAAACGACTGGCAGCGTTATCGAAGGGCAGATATTCAGGTGTTTGTGACCAGGGTAGTCGACAACAATATTGTACTGGTAATGGATCAGACTAATCCGGAAAATAATATTTGTGAATAAATCAGAAATAATTTCATTTTTAAAGCAACAGGAAAATGAATACCTCAAAAGTTCCCTATTATCTGCAAAAAGTAATTCAGTCCCGTTTTGAACTGGAGTTTAAACAGAACAATATACGTTTGCCCGATTTTCGCCCTGAAGAATTGGAGCAATCCGAACTGGCAGGTTTTATTCTTGAAAACAGGCTTTCTTTTTTTGATGTTGTCGTACTCTTTCTGGCATTGATTCCTCATATTGACCCGGGTTTTTTTGGACCGGTTATCGCCGCATATCTTCCCAACGGAGGAGATTTTCCTGAGTTTGGCGGCGTAAAAGGAAAAAATCACCGGGGCATTCTTCCCACCGGCGAAACAGCCTTGTATATTCTTGCCGGGAAGGACATTCAAAAGCGCATGGAGGTTGCGCGAATTTTTGACGAGGAGCATCTTTTTGCCCGGAAAAATGTGTTGTATTTGGATCATGTTAATCACGGAGAACCCAAAATGAGCGGGCGTTTGGTCATGGACGAAGAGTATGTGGATTTGTTTACCACCGGGAAAATATCAAAACCCAGGCTGAACAGCGACTTTCCGGCAGAGCGGATTACTACCGGACTGGAATGGAACGACCTGGTGTTGCAGGAAAAAACCATGGACGAAATCAAAGAAATTGAAATCTGGTTGAAACACAACGATACTTTGCTAAACAACTGGGGGATGAAGGGGAAAATTAAACCCGGGTTCCGTGTGTTGTTTCACGGGCCGGCAGGTACCGGAAAAACCATGACAGCCTGCCTGTTGGGAAAATATACCAACCGCGATGTGTACCGTATCGACCTGTCGATGGTGGTTTCAAAATATATTGGCGAGACCGAAAAAAATCTGTCCCGGTTGTTTGACAAAGCTGCCAACAAAGACTGGATTTTGTTTTTCGACGAGGCCGATTCCATTTTTGGAAAACGCACCAATGTGCGCGATGCCCACGACAAATATGCCAACCAGGAGGTTTCTTACCTGTTGCAGCGCATTGAATCGCACGCCGGGCTGGTCATCCTGGCATCGAATCTGAAAAGCAACATCGATGCGTCGTTTACCCGCCGGTTCAACTCCATGGTTGAGTTTGAAAACCCGGGAGTGGCAGAACGCCTTTTGTTGTGGAAAAACTACCTCCCGGAAAATGTAAAACTCGACAAAAAAATATCGCTCCGTGAAGTGGCGCAGAAATACGATTTAACCGGCGCCAATATTGTGAATGCAATTCATTATGCCGGGCTGAAAACGCTTGAAAACCAATCAACCACGATTTCCCGGAATGACTTGATGTCCGGCATTCAAAAGGAATACCAGAAAGAAGGAAAAATGATTCGGCTTACTTAAGAAGTGTTAACCTTCAAATTATACCAATTGCCGAGTACCACTTTTTCAACAAAATGGCATAGTAATTTTTTTGCGGGGAAATAATGACTATCACTTTTTGAAAATAAAATATACAGCCAAAATCAGAAAAACAAAACCAATCAGGTGGTTCATTCTGAACGTTTCGGTTTTAAAAAAGGCAACCGTAAAAACGGTAAAAACGGAAAGTGTGATAACTTCCTGGATAACCTTCAACTGCCAGAGATTAAACGGGCCTCCGTTGCTATTGAACCCAATACGGTTGGCCGGCACCTGAAAAATATACTCAAAGAAAGCAATCCCCCAGCTGATTAAAATAATTGCAATTAGCCCCAGGCTCCCAAACCAGCTAAATTCTTTGAACTTTAAATGCCCGTACCAGGCAAAAGTCATAAAAGTGTTCGACAGAACAAGCAAAAGAATGGTAATCAATCCTTTATTCATACATGTAATTTTTTGTAAAACAATAAAACAGGTTTGATTTTAAAATGAACAGTATCTCACTGTTGAAATGGAAATAATGCTTACAGACATATTATTATATTATGTTTTATACCGTAATTTCAATCCTTACGTGTGCAATAAAAAACCTCGTTTATTTAGTCATCAAAAGGAATGGAATTATTCTCTGAGTTTTTTGTATTTTATACGTTTTGGAGCCTCGTCGCCAAGCCGTTTTTTGCGGTTTTCTTCGTATTCAGTAAACGAGCCTTCAAAATAATAGACATTTGAGTTGCCCTCAAAAGCAAGAATATGTGTGGCAATTCTGTCGAGGAACCAGCGGTCGTGCGAAATAACAACAGCGCAGCCGGCAAAGTTTTCAAGGCCTTCTTCCAGTGCCCGCAAGGTGTTCACATCAATGTCGTTGGTAGGTTCGTCAAGCAGCAACACATTGCCTTCGGCTTTTAACGCCAGCGCCAGGTGAAGCCGGTTGCGTTCGCCACCCGAAAGCACGCCGCATTTTTTTTCCTGGTCGGCGCCGGTAAAGTTAAACCGTGCCACATACGCGCGCGAATTTACCTGGCGGGTGCCCAGTATCATGGTTTCCGTTCCGCCCGAGATGACTTCAAAAACCGATTTATTCGGATCGATGGCGGCATGGGTTTGGTCAACGTAGCTGATTTTCACTGTGTCGCCAACGTCAATAGTACCCTCATCGGCTTCCAGTTGTCTCATAATCAGTTTGAACAAGGTGGTTTTTCCGGCGCCGTTTGGCCCGATAACCCCGATAATTCCTGCCGGAGGAAGTTTAAAACTGAGGTTTTCAAATAAAACCCGGTTGCCATATCCTTTGGAAACATTTTCCATTTCAATCACCTTGTCGCCCAGCCGCGGCCCGTTGGGAATAAAAATTTCCAGTTTTTCTTCCTTTTGTTTTACATCTTCATTTAACATTTTATCGTAGGCATTTAAACGCGCTTTTGCCTTTGCATGTCTGGCTTTTGGTGCCATTCGCACCCATTCCAGCTCGCGTTCCAGTGTTTTCCGGCGTTTTTGGCTGCCTTTTTCTTCCTGTTCCAGTCGTTTTGATTTTTGCTCCAGCCAGGAGGTATAATTTCCTTTCCACGGAATTCCCTGCCCGCGGTCGAGTTCCAGAATCCAGCCGGCAACATTATCGAGGAAGTAGCGATCGTGGGTGATGCAAATAACAGTTCCTTTGTATTGCGCGAGGTGCATTTCGAGCCACTGAATACTTTCGGCATCAAGGTGGTTGGTAGGTTCGTCGAGCAGCAGCACGTCGGGTTCTTTCAGCAGTAACCGGCAAAGTGCCACACGGCGGCGTTCCCCTCCCGAGAGTTCACTCACCGGCTGATCATCGGGCGGACATTGCAGCGCGTCCATAGCCCGTTCCAGTTTACTGTCCAGGTTCCACGCATCCAGTTGGTCAATTTTTTCCTGCAACTGCGCTTGTTCTGTCATCAGTTTGTCCATTTCATCCGGGTTTTCATACACTTCGGGCAAGCCAAACAGCTGGTTAATTTCTTCGTAGCGGTTCAGCACATCAACGGTTTCCTGCATCCCTTCTCTTACAATTTCGATGACGGTTTTCGATTCGTCGAGTTTGGGCTCCTGTTCAAGCAAACCAACCGAATAGCCGGGCGCAAAAACCAACTCGCCGTTAAAGGCTTTGTCCTGCCCGGCAATGATGCGCAGCAGTGTAGATTTCCCCGAACCGTTTAAACCGATAATACCAATTTTGGCGCCCAGAAAAAACGAAAGTGAAATGTCTTTGATTACTGTTTTGTTGGGTGGGTAAATTTTACTCACCTTATACATCGAGAAAATTATCTTTTTATCGTCGCTCATTTTTCAGTGTTTTATTTGCTGCAAAATTAGAAAAAGGGAAGCAGATTTCAGGAGGTGTAAATCGGGAATAAACAAAATATTTACAACTTTTTTAAATCTTCATCAAAATCCATTTGAATATCTTCGTGCAGCATGGAAAGTATTTGTTTTACCCGGCGCACCTGGTTGAGGTACATATTCATAACTACCCGGCTTGAATTTATTTTCAATCCTGATTTTTTCATTTTTAAACAGAAATAGATCAACAATTCAATTTCAACTTCTTTTGAACCTGAAAAACGAATGTATTTTTTGGTTGTGCGAAGTACTTTTCGCAAGGTTTTTTTGGCCAGGTAAAAACTGCTGCTGTTCAGGTTTTTAAATTGCTCGTCGATTTCTTCTTTTACACTCTGAGTAAAAACTTGCTGGTTAAAAGCATCAAAAAGCAGATAACTCAGCAATTCCTTGTTTTCCTTTTTGAATTTGGCCAGCCGCACGGTCATTTCCTGAAGCTGAGCAGGAGGTAGTGTTTTTAGTTCTTTTTTTATTTCGCTGAGTGAAGCAGTTTCCATTTGCGGTGGTTGATTTTAGCGCTGAACCGGTTTCCCGTCTACTTCAATCCAGTCGAGACGCGAACAGGCTGCCGATTGTCCTCCGGGCATCAGGTCAGTAAATCCAATTTCTTCCACATTCGAAAGGTCGGGGTTTTTGGCTACCCCAATTTCAACAATTCTTTCCGGGTCGAGAATATGCCATTCAATATCCTGAATATTAAACTCCTTGATACGCCAGTCTTTTGAAGGCCCGTCAAACTGGTCGCTTACCAGCCAGGTACCGTCGGCCAGTTTTAAGGTAATACGAAGTAGACGGAACCCAAACTGTTTTGTACGCCAGCGGATTTTTGCAAACCCGGTTAAGTCTGCGTTTTGTGTTTTGTGTTTTAGTGAGATCATCCAGTTTTCAAGACACAACCCCGACCATACATAAAACGGATCGTCAACCGGTTGCGGATGATTGCTTTTTTTCAGGCTGTCTTTACCTGCTCCGTACAATTGCACCACTAAATCAGGGTTGTTTACATGTTTTTGCGAAAGCGGGATTTCAGCCGGAATTTCTTTCCAGTCTTCCCTGAAAAACAGACCGGGACGATAATTTTCCTGCGCTGAGATGCTTTCTGTGAAAAAAATCAGAACGGCTATTATAAAAAGTTTTGTTTTCATTCTACTGATGTTAAGTTGTCATAAAACTAAAAAGAAAAAATGAATGTTTGGTTCACTGCCTGTTATAAACTGCCATTTCTGAAAAGAAAAAGTGATGCCATGCCATTCAATGACAATACACCCAGATAGCAGGAATACACAATGCGGTTAACCAGGAGGCGAGACGGTGTATAATTTGTAATTTGTAGGACGATGTTTTTTCAAATGCAAGCAGCACACCTGAAAAAAAAGCAGCTACAAATAAAACAGCCGACAGCAGAAACAAAAACAAACCAAAACCTTCAAAAAAGAATAGTTTAAAATGTTGAACATAAATGAGAACTACAAAAACAATGAGAGCCACCACCGCTAATTTGTGTAGTGTGAAAATACTTGTTTTGTAGGGTTCCCCACCTTTTCGGAGAATGATTCCTGTTAAAATCAATACGATAGCAAAAATAGCCGCTATGATTGATTGGGTAATTACTGATTCCATAATTTTGGTTTTCAGCAAAATTACACTTTTTCAAAAAAATAAATTTTAAACGATACTGGTTTTATCCGCAGAGTTACCATTTTTATGGTCATCTACTTTTTTTTACTGAAGTAACTCTTGTAAATTTAAAGTTTCAACAACTGAAGGTAACCAATGTATGGCAAATCAAACGGTCTGTTTGTTTGTTAACATTGCAAAACAGTTGATTTTACAGATTTAAAAATTTTAAGCAAATGAAATTTCGTATTGAAAAAGATACCATGGGTGAAGTTAAAGTGCCAGCTGAAAAGTACTGGGGAGCCCAAACCGAACGAAGCCGCCACAACTTTAAAATTGGCAGAACATCGAGTATGCCCATCGAAATTATTTATGCTTTTGCCATTTTAAAAAAAGCAGCGGCGCTTACCAATTACGATTTGGGTGTTCTTGCAAAAGAAAAGGCGGACCTGATTGCCCGTGTTTGTGATGAAATTATTGCGGGAAAACACGACGATCAGTTTCCGCTGGTTGTCTGGCAAACCGGAAGTGGTACACAAAGCAATATGAATGTGAATGAAGTGATTGCCAACCGCGGGCATGTTCTTCAGGGAGGGAAATTAACCGACAGCAAAAAGTTCCTTCACCCCAACGACGATGTAAACAAAAGTCAGAGCAGCAACGATACTTTTCCAACGGCCATGCACATTGCCAGTTACAAAGTAACCATGGAAATAACCATTCCCGGAATAAAAAAGCTTCGCGATTCGCTTTCAGAAAAAGCCGGCGAATTCAAAGACATTGTAAAAACCGGCCGCACACATTTTATGGATGCCACGCCATTAACACTTGGACAGGAATTTAGCGGGTATGCGCAACAGCTTGGCAAAGGACTGCACGCCATAAACCGGGCTTTGGAAAGTGTGGCAGAAATTGCATTGGGCGGAACAGCCGTAGGAACAGGATTGAATGCTCCTGATGGATATGCCGGGGCAGTAGCAAAAAAAATAGCTGTTTTAACGGGATTGCCTTTTGTTTCAGCGCCAAATAAGTTTGAAGCTCTGGCCGCCCACGATGCAATGGTGGAACTCAGCAGCGCTTTCCGGCGTGTGGCAGTGAGCCTGATGAAAATAGGCAACGACATCCGGATGCTGGGCAGCGGGCCACGGTGCGGAATTGGCGAAATAGTGCTTCCGGCAAATGAACCTGGCTCGAGTATCATGCCCGGAAAAGTTAACCCTACACAGGCCGAAGCGTTAACCATGGTGGCGGCGCAGGTGATGGGAAACGATGTAACCGTTGGTATTGCCGGCAGCAACGGCCAGTTTGAACTGAATGTGTTTAAACCCGTAATTGCGGCCAATGTGCTGGAAAGTGCACGTTTAACCGGTGATGCCTGTGTTAGTTTCAGCCACCATTGTGTGGACGGTATAAAACCCAATGTTCCGGTTATTCAAAAACACCTCGAAAATTCGTTAATGCTGGTAACCAGCTTAAACCCGCACATTGGTTACAACAGGGCAGCTGAAATTGCCAAAAAGGCTTACCACGAAAATATAACCTTAAAAGAAGCGGGAATTGCTTTGGGATATTTGACTGCCGAAGATTTTGATAAATGGGTTGATCCAAAAAAAATGACCGGAAACATTTAACGGAATTGAACGGTTAACCGGCTGGTAATGTAAAGAAGAATAAAGTTCCCCGGTTGCTTTTTCCGTGGCTTTCCACACCCACGGTTCCTCCCAGTTTTTCAATAATTCGTTTTACAATGGTGAGGCCCAATCCGTGTCCGGCAATTCCTTTAGGAGCAAAACGTACATATTTCTGGAACAGTTTCGATTGCTCTTCAGGGGTTAGTCCTTCGCCATTGTCTTTTATCCAGTATTTTACCATGTTGTTTTCCGCGGGCACTGAACCAACTTCAATTTTGGGCGGAGTTCCGCTGTATTTTAATGCATTGCTCAGATAATTCACCCAAACTTCTTCTATCCACGGGGCATAACCTTTGGCATTTAACCAGCTTTTCGGTAAGTGTATTTCAGCCTGCTTTTTTTGAATTAATTCATCAAGTTGCTCTTTTGCCTCCTCAAAAATGGAGGTCATTTCCAAATCATTTGTTTCAATACCATTGTGACCCGACCAGGCCAAAATGAGAAGTTCCTGAGTGATTTGAACAGCTTTTCCGGCCGAATTTTTTATTAACGAAGCCAGTTGGGCGCCGTGTTTGTTATCTTCGGTTTTTATCATTTCTTCCAGAATTTCGCCCGACGAAACTATGGTTCCCAGCGTATTTTTTAAATCGTGCGCCACTGTGTGTGTAAACGAGTCAAGGTCTTCAATCAGTTTTTCGCGAATCTCAATCTCGTTAAGTAATTGTTGGTTTGTTTTTTTTAGCTCACCTTCCACTTTTTTTATGTCCGTAATATCGTGTAAAACCACCAGGCTACCCGAAAAATCTTTTCTCCGGTTGTAAACAGGTGAAATTTGAGCCTGGTAATATTTTTCATCAATTTTAATCTGTATTTTTTCCGTAGTTTTTGTTTTAACAGCCTTCACCAATTCTTTATAGCCGGCAAAAATATCAGCAAAATTTTTATGGATTACGGACGTTTTTCCCAATGAAAAAATGGAATAGCCCGATGCGTTGCAATCTTCAATTACCCCATTGTAATTAATTACAATAACCCCGTCATTCATGGTGTTAATGAGTTTGTTTCTTGCAAAAGGAACCAGGTCGAAAATTTTATAACGCACAATTCCAAAAGCAATAATCAACCCGGTAAGCACAAACGACACGGGTGTCCAGTCGAAACCGGGGAAAGGATTAATTCCGGTAACATACATAACATTCCCCACAATGGGAAAGAGGGTAGCTAGCAGCAGTACTGTGATTTGTGACTTGTAATACTCTGTAAATTTGTAGATAGAATGGATTAAGTTGAACAAGCCAAAAAACAACAGAAGCATGGCATAGCTCCAGAATATCCAAAACCACACGCCGTGATGATAGTGGGCGATATTCAAAACCGGGTCGGCGCTGACATCGGTCCAAACCAAATGGTGAGTATCGTTGGTAAGAATCAGGACAATGGTAACGATTGGTAAAATTGATAATAAGAGAATATTTCGCCGGGTAAGAATTTTTGTTTTTTGGCTGAAAGCGGTAGCAAAAAGAAAATAAAATACCGGAAGAAATGCAATTCCGAAATACGATAATTTTGACCACATAATTTTGGTCTGAAGGTGGTTTGTAGCAAATTCGAATGCATAGGTTACAGCCCATACCGCCACAAACAACTCCAGCAGAATAAGGTATTTCACCTCTGGTAGCTTACGTTTCTTCCAAAGAAATCCAATAGCAGCAAATGCCGCAAAGGCTGTGACAATCTCAACCAAACTCTCAGTGGTAAGCTGATAATTCATTCCGTAAAAAAAATTATACGTCCATAATTAAGTGCACAAATTTAGCAGGAAATATAAATTAGCTGCACTCAATTGAAATTAATAATTTGAAAGTTTCAAATAAAAAAGAGTTATAAAATGAAATCCGCAACGTTTCTTTACTGATGACTTATAATTTTTTCATGATGAATTTCGCTTTATAAACATACCAATTCCCAAAAAAATCATCATTAAACCTGTCCCGAAAATTCCCCACAAAAAGCTGTCCGGTGAATAGTTTGTTAATTCGGTTATGAAATCCTGATTTTTGGTTAAATCAAGGAAAGAATTCAGATGGTTTCCCTGCAGAATCAATTTCCCAACATCGTAGGTGAAGGTGAAATAAATAATTACAGCGCCGGCAATCATGAATCCCAGTTCCCCACTTTTTATTGCAGGCGATTGGTTTTTTACCCTGAAATAATCAAATAAAAATGCCATAAAAATCATTACAACCGAACAAATTACGGGCGCCAAAACCGGTGCGAGCCAAATAATGGGAATCAAAAAAAGGAGGTCCCAGGTAAACAGCGATTCGGGCCAGTTGAGAAATAGTTTAAGCGCCAGGTAATACAATATGTCCCAAATGCCAAACAGAAACAGAAAAGCGGATAAGCGCTGCAAAAAGTTTTTCCCCGAAATCCACGCCACCGACAACAACATCAGCAGGGTGGCAAATTCGCGTACTATTTCTACTGTCATTAACCTGGAAGGCAACATTTTAAGTGGAAATTCAAAGCCGCCGGGGTAATACAATTCCCGTAAATATACCACCACAATGGCTTCCAGAAAACCCATTGCCACTGCAAAAATCAGCAACGGAACAAATTTGGTTTTTGTCTGCTTTTGTATATCGTTCATCGTTTTTTTTCCAATTTCAAATTATTTACAATGAAAAACAAGTACAGCAGTGAAATTTTAAACCAAATCCGGGGGAATAATTGAAATAACAATTTTGATTGTTTCCAGGCAGGTTTGATGAAAAAGTAATTTTACGTAACTTGAAATGTATGTTCAATTTTAAAACCTGACATTATGGAAGACCGGAAAATTACCCGCAGGCAGGCCATTGCAACGGCTTCGGCGGGCGCCATTGGTGCGTTGTCTGTTGTCCCTTTTTCATCTTTTGGTTTGAATACTTCACAAAAACTGGCCATCCACGGCGGAGAAAAGGTGAGGCAAACGGCCTGGCCCGAGTGGCCGGTGTGGGATAAAACAGCCGAAAACGGCATTGTTGAAATGCTTCGCAGCGGCAACTGGTGGCGTGGTAGCGGGGGCCATGTGGCAGAGTTTGAACAAAAATATGCCGCCCTGATGGGAACCAAAAGGTGTTTGGCTACGGCCAGCGGAACAACTGCTTTGCTGGTGGCCATGCATGTTATGGGAGTGGATGCCGGCGACGAGGTGCTGGTTTCGCCGTTTACTTTTATTGCTACTTATAATGTGATTTTTATGAACAAGGCACTCCCGGTATTTGTGGACACAGATCCGGAAACTTTTCTGATAAATCCGGCAAAAATGGAAGAGAAAATCACAGAACGCACATCGGCTATTCTACCGGTTCATATTTACGGATTACCGGTTGATATGGACCGCGTAAATGCAGTGGCCGCGAAGCACGGGCTGAAAGTAATTGAAGATGCCTGCCAGGCATGGCTGGGCGAATACAAAGGAAAAAAGCTGGGAACACTGGGCGATTTGGGGTGTTTTAGTTTTCAAAACTCTAAAAATTTACCCACCGGCGAAGGAGGTGCCATTGTTGGGAATAACGATGAAATTATGGACCGGTGTTTTTCATTTCACAATTGCGGAAGACCATTTGGAAGTGTGCAGCGCACTTCGGATTATCCCATTCGCGGAAGCAACCGGAGAATGCAGCAAATACAGGCCCTGATGCTGCTCTCTCAAATGAAGCGTATTGAAAACGATGCAAACCTCCGCTTGGAAAATGCAAAATACCTTGATAAAAAACTGGCCGAAATTCCGGGAATTGAACCTTACAAACTGGTAACCGAAAATGCCCGCTCTGCTTATCATCTCTATCCGTTCCGGTTTGTATCAGAACAATTTGGAAATGTGACCAGAGAAAAATTCATCGCAGCTTTGCGTGCTGAAGGCATTCCCTGTTCTGCAGGATACGGACGCCAAAACCACGATGGGTTAATTGAAGACGCACTTAATTCAAAAGGATACAAAAGGCTTTTTTCTGAACAACGCCTCAAACAGTGGCGGGAAGAAAATATTTTGCCGGGAAACGACCAGCTGGCAAAAGAAGCCGTAATTTTTTCACAAAGCATGCTGCTGGAAAACAAAACTGATATGAACGATATTGTAAATGCCATTTCAAAAATATATGAGAACAGAAATTTGCTTGTTTAATTTGCTTTTGAAGGCTTACTTTTTAGGAAAAGAAACCCGGTGAATTTGCACTGTTTAATGTATATTTGGACATTTTCGGAATTTTACTAAACCAATCTCGCGTGCTTTATGTGGTTAATTATTCTTTTGCTTTTATCCGTTGG
>JAFGDX010000429.1 GCA_016931875.1 Prolixibacteraceae bacterium | reverse complement strand
AGAAAATAATTAAAAAACGGAAATTCGATATTTTTCTGATAGTATTCGCTGGTATTGGAGCCAAACTGAATATTGCCATGTTCCGCGCCGTTTTCGCGTGCCCACTGCCCGTGAGACCAGGGTCCTTCCACAATTTTATTAAACGCTTTGCCCGGGTTGTTTTTTTCGGCAGCCAGGTAGGCATTCCAGGCCCCCCAGCAATCTTCGGCATCAAACAAACCGCCTACCCACAGCATGGCCGGTTTTAAATTTTTTGTGGCATTTCGTGCATCGCGGGCTTTCCACCACTCGTCATAGTTGGGGTGTTTCATCATTTCGCTCCAGAAGGCAATGGTGTCGCCGGTTAATTTTGTCAGATTTTTTAAAGAACCTGCATCAAGATAAAATTTGTAATTATCGTTTACAGGAAATCCTGCCGATTTAGGATTTTCTGCAACCGGCTCAGGTCGGGGGACGCCAAAACTCCAGCCCAAAGCAGAATAAAACGTAAATGCGTCCATCTGGAAAAAAGCGCCGTTGTGGTGGAAATCGTCGCCAATAAACCAGTTGGTTACCGGGGCCTGCGGACTTACCGCTTTAATTGCCGGGTGGTTGCTTGCCGCCGCCATGGTGGAATAAAATCCGGGATACGAAATTCCAAAAACACCCACGTTTCCGTTGTTGTTTTGAATATTTTTAATCAGCCAGTCAACGGTATCATAGGTATCGCTTGCTTCGTCCGTTTCCTGCCCTTTTTTGGTTGGAACAAACGGCCGCACATCGGCAAATTTGCCTTCACTCATCCATCTTCCACGCACATCCTGTATAACAATAATATACCCTTCCTTCAAATATTGCATCAGGTAGGAATGCCAGAATGACGGGAATTTATCTTCACCGTACGGACGACAGGAATAAGGGGTTCTGGTAATTAAAATGGGATGGTTTTCGTTGGCATCATTGGGAATATAAACGGCGGTAAACAATTTCGCATCATCGCGCATCGGAATGTAAACTTCCTTTTTTGAATAATGGTTTTTTACCCAGATGGAATCCTGATTTTCGGCTTTGGTTATGAACGCTGAAACAACAAACAGGAAGAAGAGAATACGTTTCATTTTTACTATTGAATTTGAATTTTTATGAAATGGTTAAAATGCAGAAAAATACATTCTCCGGGGCTTCAAGTTAGAAAATAAAACTATTTCCGAATAAAAAATCAGGTTGTTTTCTGCTGAAAAAAGAATAAATCTTATAAAAAGCAAAAATCCGGCCTGAAATGACACGCCGGATTTTGCTGTATATTAAAAATGGTATTAGTTATTTTCGCTGGTAACCGCTTTTTGCCTCACTTTACTTCCCGGGTAAACTTTTAAAGCTTCCTCCAGAATTTTCAGACAAACCGCCAGGTCTTTTTTATTCAATACATACGCAATGCGCACCTCGTCAACTCCCTGGTTTGCACCGGTGTAAAAACCGGAGGCAGGAGCCATCATAAGAGTTTGTCCTTCATACTCAAAATCGGTGAGCAGCCACGCACAAAATTTATCCGAATTGTCAACCGGCAAACGTGCTACGGTATAAAACGCTCCCATGGGGATGGGTGAATAAACTCCCTCAATCCGGTTCAGCCCGTCAATCAGAAATTTCCGGCGGTTTACATATTCGTTGTAATTGTTGAGCATGTACTCAGGATCGGCATCCAGTGAAGCCTCGGCCGCAATCTGTCCGATAAGTGGCGGACTTAAACGTGCCTGGCAAAATTTCATCACATTTTTTTTCACCGCTTCGTTTTTGGTAATCAAAGCCCCGATACGAAGCCCGCATTCGCTGTACCGTTTGGAAACCGAATCGACCAAAACCACGTTTTGTTCAATCCCTTCCAAATGGAATGCCGAAATATAGGGCGCGCCGGTGTAACAAAACTCACGATACACCTCGTCGGAAAAAAGGTATAAATCATATTTTTTTACCAGGTCGCGTATTTTGTTCATCTCCTCGCGGGTATACAAATAACCGGTTGGATTGTTTGGGTTACAAATCATTATCCCCTTGGTTTTCGGGGTAATGAGTTTTTCAAAATCTTCTACCGGAGGCAGGGCAAATCCTTCTTCAATTTTGGCTGCAATCGATTTAATTTCGGCCCCGGCCACAATGGCAAAAGCTTCATAATTGGCGTACGCCGGCTCGGGGACAATGATTTCATCACCGGGGTCAAGACAGCTCATAAAAGCAAAAGTTACGGCTTCGCTTCCCCCCGAAGTAATGATAATATCATCAACGGTTACATCAATGTCAAATTTGTGGTAATATTTGGCAAGCTTCTCACGGAATGAGAAAATTCCTTCACTGGGAGTGTATTCCAGGATGGTTCTGTCGATATTTTTAATTGCCGCAAGCGCTTCAGGAGGTGTTGGCAAATCGGGCTGACCGATATTCAAATGATATACCTTTATTCCCCTCTCTTTGGCCTTATTGGCCAGCGGCCCCAACTTTCGTATCGGCGAGTCGGGCATTTTTTTCCCCCTGTCTGAAACTGTCGGCATGTTATTAAAAATAGTTTATAAAAGTTAGCAAATATACAAGTATCAATCTGAAATCAATAATCAGATTAAAATTTCATTTTGAAATATTATTAAAAAATTAACTTCCAAATTATTAAACCCGTATAACTGCGTCCTGATTTTGTTGTAAATCATTAATTTTTATCATGTTTTAGTACATCACAGCTACCTATTTTTGAAACTCATATACAATTAATACATACTGAAATGATCATTGGAGTACCAAAGGAAATTAAAAATAACGAAAATCGCATCGCTTTAACCCCGGCAGGCGCTGCCGAATTAGTAAAACACGGTCATGACGTTTATGTTCAGGCCGGCGGTGGAAACGGAAGCGGGTTTCACGATGAGGATTACATTGCAGCAGGGGCCGTAATTTTACCTTCCATTGAAGATGTTTACGGAATTGCCGAAATGATAATTAAGGTAAAAGAGCCCATAGAATCGGAATACAAACTGATTAAAAAAGGGCAGATTTTATATACCTATTTTCATTTTGCATCTTCGGAAGTATTAACCAATGCCATGATTGAAAATGGTTCGGTTTGTCTGGCCTACGAAACCGTTGAACTGGATGACCGTTCTCTGCCACTGCTTGTTCCCATGAGCGAGGTTGCCGGTCGAATGTCGGTTCAGGAAGGCGCCAAATACCTTGAAAAAACCTACGGCGGATACGGTGTTCTGCTGGGAGGTGTTCCGGGTGTATTACCGGCAAAGGTGCTGATTATTGGTGGCGGCATTGTAGGTACCGAAGCCGCTAAAATGGCAGCCGGCCTGGGCGCCGATGTTACCATTATGGATGTTTCGTTAAAACGCCTGCGTTACCTCGATGATATTATGCCGGCCAATGTAAAAACCATGATGAGCAATGAATTTAATATTCGTGAAATGGTACAAACCCATGATCTGATTATTGGCGCAGTGCTGATTCCCGGTGCAAAAGCTCCTCATTTGGTTACCCGCAACATGCTGAAAACCATGCGCCCGGGAACCGTTTTGGTTGATGTTGCCGTGGATCAGGGAGGCTGTTTTGAAACCACTGTTGCAACTACACATGCTGAGCCAACTTTTACCATCGACGATGTGATTCATTATTGTGTGGCCAACATGCCGGGTGCGGTTCCGCGAACCTCTACCATTGCACTCACAAATGCAACCCTGCCATACGCCATTCAAATTGCAAACAAAGGATGGAAACAAGCCTGTACCGACAGTATTCCGCTTCGTAAAGGATTAAATGTGGTGGATGGGAAAGTGGTTTACAAAGGCGTTGCCGACGCATTTAACCATCCATTCGAAAAAGCAGAAAGTGTGCTTTAAAACCAGATAATAATCGTAAATTTTACGAAAAGCCTTCCGTCACCTGGCGGCAGGCTTTTTTCTTTTTCAGCCATTGCTTATCTTTAAGTGCTGAAATTACATATGAAAAACATCCGGGAAAAACTCTACGAAATTATTTTTGAGGCCGACACAATAGAGGGCAAAATTTTTGATGTCGCCCTGCTGTTTGTGATTTTGCTAAGTGTAATTTTGGTCATGCTCGAAAGTGTTCCTTCCATCAGAAGCGCACGCAACGATCTCCTGAAAATACTCGAATGGGGCATAACCATTATTTTCACCATCGAATATTTGCTGCGGATACTGATTGTTAAAAAAGCCTACCGCTACATTTTTAGTTTTTACGGAATTATCGACTTTCTTTCGGTTATCCCAACCTATGTGGGGTTGCTTGTTGTGGGTTCCCACAGCCTGGTGGTTATTCGTATTTTACGCTTGTTACGGGTTTTCCGTATTTTAAAACTTACACGCTACACCAGCGCCGGCCGAACCCTGATGCGTGCGATGTGGGCCAGCCGCGAAAAAATCAGTGTTTTTATATTCTTTGTTTTAACCCTTGTGGTTATCATTGGCACAATCATGTATTTGGTTGAAGGTGAAACCAATGGATTCACGAGCATTCCCAAAAGCATTTACTGGTCCATTGTAACATTAACAACCGTTGGTTACGGCGACATCAGCCCGCAAACGCCAACGGGACAGTTTTTAGCCAGCGTGGTTATGATTTTGGGCTATGCCATTATTGCCGTTCCCACCGGAATTGTTACCGCCGAAATGATAAAACCATCATCAGAAAAAAACACACAGGTATGCCCCGGATGTCTTCATGATAAACACGACGATGATGCTGTTTTTTGCAAAAAATGCGGGACACGTTTGAACCCGTGACCTTCAAAAAGTTAAAAACGTATCAACATTTGTGGATATTTAAATGTGGTATTTTAAAAGCACTTCTTTTCAAAACTTTATTTTTGCATCAAACAGAAAAAAATGAGGCAGTATTTAAATTTACTGGAGACCATCCTTGAGAAGGGGACCGAAAAAAAAGATCGCACCGGAACCGGCACCATCAGCAGGTTTGGACACCAGATGCGTTTTGATTTGAGTGAGGGTTTTCCGATGGTAACCACCAAAAAGCTACACCTGAAATCAATCGTTCACGAGTTGCTCTGGTTCCTGGCGGGCGACACCAATCTCAGATATCTGGCTCAAAACAATGTTCACATTTGGGATGACTGGCCCTACCGGCGATATAAAAACAGCGCGGAATTCCGGGGAGAAACCATCCGGGAATTCTCTCAAAAAGTGGCCGACGACGAAAAATTTGCTTCGGTTTGGGGAGAACTTGGCCCGGTTTACGGAAAGCAGTGGCGCGATTTTTCAGGTATCGACCAGATAAAATGGGTGGTTGATGAAATTAAATATCTGCAGGAAAACAAGGAAAGCCCCAACGGAAGACGCCTGATTGTTTCGGCATGGAACCCGCCGGAAGTGGAAGAGATGGCAAAAGCCGGCCTGCCACCCTGCCACACCCTTTTCCAGTTTTATGTGAACGACGGGAAACTCTCGTGCCAGCTCTACCAGCGCAGCGCCGATGTTTTTCTGGGCGTTCCGTTTAACATCGCTTCCTATGCATTGTTAACCCTGATGGTGGCACAGGTAACCAATTTGCAACCCGGCGATTTTGTTCACTCGTTTGGCGACGTGCATATTTATTCCAACCACATTGACCAGGTGAAACTGCAACTCACCCGCGAACCTTACCCGCTGCCAGGCATAATAATCAATCCGGAGGTAAAAAGCATTTTTGATTTTAAATACGAAGATTTTGAACTGGTGGGCTACCAGTCGCACCCGCATATAAAAGGGGAAGTGGCGGT
>JAFGDX010000428.1 GCA_016931875.1 Prolixibacteraceae bacterium | reverse complement strand
TCAAATATTTCGCGTTTTATTCCTTCAATGCCCAATTACATTTACGCGCAAACAACCGACCGCATTTATATCAACCTGTTTGTTCCGAGCAAAACAACTTTCGAAACCCCAAAGGGAACCATCGAACTCACCCAAAGCAGCCTTATGCCGTGGGACGGAAACATAACCGTAAAACTTCAGCCTGAAAAACCGGTAAAATCAAAGTTGTACATCCGGATTCCGGGCTGGGCTTCTGAAAACCCGGTGCCGGGCAATTTGTATTCGTTTATAAATACCCTTGATAATAGACCGGTTTTCAAAATAAATGACAAAGAAGTTACACCAACATTTGAAAACGGTTATGCAGTCCTTTCAAAAACATGGAAAACCGGCGACTGGGTTGAAATCAATTTTCCTTTTGAAATACGAAAAATCAGGGCCAGCGAAAACATTGAGGACGACCGCGGGAAAATGGCGTTGCAGCTGGGCCCACTGGTATATTGTGCCGAGTTTGCCGACTATGAAAATCCGGATATTTCAAATTTGGTTTTACCCGAAAATGCCGTTTTATCTGCTGAATATGAACCGGGATTACTGGGAGGCGTGAATGTAATTTCAGGCGATGCCAAAGGGATAAAAGTGGCAGACAATAACAGCCCTGTGGAAACCTGGCCCCGGAAATTTAAAGCCATCCCCTACTACGCCTGGTCGCACCGCGGAAAAGGACAAATGGCAGTTTGGATTCCTACTTCTAGAGACTCAAAATAATTAGAACCGGTTGGGACCCCGGAAGCAAGGGAAAATTGGTATTATTATTCGAACTGACCTTTAAAATCACGCTAAAGACTTTTAAAATTCAATTTAAAACTGTACGAATACGGCAGAGCGTTATATTCAAAAAAACCAAACTCAACTAATTGGCGGCATAAAATGTTTATTGCATAAACAAAACAAAAACTTATGAGCAATTTAATCGAACGTACAACCTCTGCCTATTCCTATCCGCTGATTATCAAACAATTGTTTCAGGCTCCGCTGGTTGATAATCCCGCGCAGGAAATTGTGTACCGCGACCAGCTTACGCTTACCTACCAAACATGGAAAGAACGTGTAAACCGGCTAGCCGGAGCGCTCACTTCGCTTGGGATTAAAGCCGGCGACACGGTTGCCGTTATGGAGTGGGATTCGCACCGTTACCTCGAAATGTATTATGCCATTCCCATGCTGGGTGCCGTTTTGCACATGATTAATGTACGTTTGTCGCCCGAACAGATGGTGTACACCATTGAACATGCCGAAGACGATGTAATTATCTGTCATGCTGATTTTTTGCCCCTGCTGGAAGCTATAAAAGGAAGAATTGCCGATGGCCGGAAATTTATACTTATTAAGGATAACGGTGAAGTAAATAGTCAACATATTCATTTTGAAGGAGAATATGAAACCATGCTCGCCGGCGCTTCACCCGAATTTGATTTTCCGGAACTGGATGAAAATACACGTGCCACCACATTTTATACCACGGGCACCACCGGACTACCCAAAGGGGTTTATTTTTCGCACCGCCAGCTGGTATTGCACACGCTTGCATCGCTTGCAGCGCTGGCATCGCCGGCTCACGGACGCATGCACCGCGACTCGGTATATATGCCCATTACTCCCATGTTTCATGTACACGCCTGGGGAATTCCGTATATGGCAACCTACATGGGAATCAAACAGGTTTATCCCGGAAAGTATGTTCCTGCCATGCTGATGAACTTATTGCTAAAACATAAAGTTACTTTCAGCCACTGTGTTCCCACCATTTTAAACATGCTGTTAAAAGCCCCCGAAGCGGCTCAGGCCGACCTTTCCAACTGGACCTGTATTATCGGCGGGGCAGCACTCCCAAAAGCAGTGGCGCTTGAAGCCTTAAAAAGAGGAATCGATGTGCTGGGAGGGTACGGATTGTCAGAGACCTGTCCGGTGTTGTCCATTTCACATCTTACATCAGAAGAACTGGAACTGCCCCCTGAAGAACAGGCCCAGATCAGGTGTCGTACCGGAAAACCCATTGGCCTGGCACAAATACGCGTAGTAAATGAACAGGGGAAAGATGTTCCGCAGGATGATAAAACCCCGGGCGAAATTATTGTGCGTTCCCCCTACTTAACACAAGGCTATTTAAAAGATCATGTTCATTCGGAAAAACTGTGGCAAAATGGCTGGATGCATACCAACGATGTGGCCTGTGTAGATGCCGGCGGCAGCATACGCATTACCGACCGCACCAAAGATATAATAAAAGTGGGTGGCGAATGGCTCAGTTCGCTGGAAATAGAAGACGTAATTGGCAAACATGAACATGTTGATGAAGTAGCAGTTATCGGAGTTCCCGATGTAAACTGGGGTGAAATTCCGCTGGCCATTGTGGTAAAAAAACTGAACACCGAATTAAATGACAGGGAAATTATTCAACTGGTAAAAGGAAGTGTTGATTCGGGGGTTTTGCCGCGCGAAGCCATGTTGCTGAAAGTGCAGAAAACCGGTACCATCGATAAAACCAGCGTTGGAAAAATTAATAAAAGGGCGCTGCGGAAAAAGTTTGCGGAAAACCCTCCTTTATACTAAAAATCAAAAGTTGGTGGCCGTAAGTACCTTTCTACACCAGTTCATACACTTCCGCTTTTATCAAATCAAACAAAAAAACATGCTGGAAGTGGGAATAAAACCGGTGGTTGATAATTTTCTCGGGAAGGTTAAAATTTTTTACTCCCCGCAACCGGTCGGTGGTAATAAGCAGCCAATAGTAATTGAGCCGTTGCTTTTGGTACAGTTTTAACTTTTCATCTTTTTTGTGAATGGATTTTTTTATATCGTCAACCACATTGTTTGAAATGCCCAGGTTATTTGATCGCTCCCAAAGGGAAATCTCCAGCACCGGATGCCCCACAATCAATATTTCACTAATTCCGGGCGGAAGTTCGCGGCCTTGTAACAAAATCTGAAAAAAACCGCCCTGCTTTTTGTTTTTTAAGGCCTTTCGGATGACCAAAGCGGTTTGAACCGCAACCATCATTTGCCGTTCACTTTCAATTAAAATCTCTTCGGAAAACAAAAATTTGACAAACAATTTATGTGGCATTTCATTTTCAAAAATGTTCCGTGCAATTTCTATCAGGTGTTCTCTACCCCCGATTATTTCCAGTTGCTTTTCATCCGGAACATTGGCATTTACAGGATTCAGACGAGTAAGTTCGATCCCGATTTTCTGGTAATTTTTTAACGAAAGAATAAAATCGGGCGACTCTGCCGGTTCCAGGTTTCCCTTTGGAAAAGCGCTCCACTTTTCCCTGAAATAATTTACCAATACTATTTCAAGTTGCTTTTTTACCGGTTGCATAAAAAATATTTGCTCCCGAAATTATAAAAGAAAACGAAACCTGTTTCCTTATTCAGATAAAAACTGTTTTCAAAAAAATATAATTCACATGCTGAACAAAACCTCCAAAAACAATCATTTATTATTTGTATGAATATTAAAAGAAGAAGGTAAACCAAGAACAAAAAATAGTAATTTGCAAGAAAAAACCGGATGAAACAACTGATGCTTTGGATTTTGTGCCCCGTATTTTTTCTTGCCCCCGGAATCCGGTCTCATGCACAGGCCGTTTCAAAAGCACATGGAAACTGGAGTGGGAAACTGGAGCTACCCGCCGGCACAATCGAAATGATTTTCAGGATTTCGGAAGATGAAAACGGCCATCTCTCTTCCAAACTTGATGTTCCGGTGCAGGGAGCCAAAGATGTTCCGGTGAGTAAAACTTTGGCAACTGCCGACAGCCTGAAACTAACTGTTGACCTAATTGTCGGAAAATTTGCAGGAAAATTTGAAAACGATTCAATGATTTCAGGCAACTGGAGTCAACACGGAATAAACTTACCGCTCACTCTCAAAAAAACAGAAACCATTACTGAAATCAAACGTCCGCAAACACCCCGGCCACCGTTTCCGTATTTAACAGAAGGTGTGGAGTATGTAAATCCGGTTTCCGGGTTAAAACTGGCCGGAACACTGACACTTCCGGCAAATACAAAAAACTACCCGGCTGTTATTCTGATTTCGGGCTCGGGGGCACAAGACCGGGATGAAACCATTTTTGAACACAAACCATTTTTGGTGATTGCCGATTTTCTTACCCGGCACGGCATTGCCGTTTTACGTGTTGACGACCGGGGTGTTGGCGGTTCGGAAGGAAACATCCGTGAAGCCACAAGCGAAGATTTTGCCGGAGATGTTTTGGCGGGAATTGACTTTTTGAAAACCAGAAAAGAAATCAACAAAACCAAAATAGGACTCATCGGGCATAGTGAAGGCGGATTGATAGCACCGATTGTTGCAAGCAAATCAAAAGATGTTGCCTTTATTGTTCTACTGGCAGGCCCCGGAATAAAAGGCGAACAAATCCTTTACAAACAAAATGATATTTCACTAAAAGCAGCAGGAATGACACAGGAGGTCATCGAAAAAAACCGTCAGCTGCAAAAAGCTATTTTCGATATACTGTTGAATGAAAAGGATTCAGCTGTACAAACCGACCGGCTTCAGCGAACCTATTCCGGAGGGATGTACCCGATGATGAACGATGACCAGAAAAAAGTCATCGATGCACGGGTGGCTGCGGTAGATACACCGTGGTTCCGGTTTTTTCTGACCTATGATCCCGCTCCGACGCTAACTAAAGTTGCATGCCCTGTGCTGGCAATCAACGGTTTAAAAGATGTTCAGGTGCCCGCGGATGAAAATCTGGAAGCGATTGAAAAAGCACTATCGGAAGGTGGAAACAAACATTTTAAAATCCTGAAACCGGAAAACCTGAACCACCTATTTCAACGCTGTAAAACCGGCGCCATTTCGGAATACGCGGAAATTGAGGAGACCTTTTCGCCTGAAATTTTGGAGTTAATAACAGAGTGGATTCTTAAAACATGCTCCGGATAAATTGCATTTCAGATTCAATGGCAAAACACATTTAAATTCACTTAAAGCAACCTAAAAGCTTTCAAAAACATCTGACTGAAAAACCACGGAGTGATGAAAACAAAAAAATTTCTGTTCCTGCTTGTTTTACTGGCCGGATTCAACAACTGTCAAAAAGATGATGATTTAAACGCCAACCACAAAATTATTTTTTGCAATGCGGAAAATCCCCGGGAAATTATTGTAAACTATAACGATATAATTGGCTACGATTCAACAAACTACATTTTTCGTGTTGATGAATCGGCATGGGAAAAAATTAGAAACCAAACTACTTTTGACCCACCATATTTTAAACTTGGCGTAGTTTGGGATAACCAGATGATTTACGAAGCCACCTATATTCCCGGCTATGTTTCAACAGGTTATTATGATATAATTACTTTTATGCCCGGAGCTCCGGATTTGATTTACATGATACTGGGGTATCCGGGTTCAACCGCTGAATTTTTTTCAGGAGAAGATTTACGCAATGATTCAAGACTCATTAATCAGTTAAAAAACGACAACAAATTGATTGAAATTGAGGAGTAAAAGGAACTTTGCAACACCTGAAAAAAACCGGCCAATTCCATTGTGCCTGTGCACTGCAGATTATAAACAAATTTCAGGCAGGGTAAAAAGTGAAACGGATAGTTGGCAGCAAAAAAAAAGCCGCCCGAAATAAGCGGCGGCTTTTTTGTATCTTCTTCAGCTTTGGTTACACATTCAACGAATAACGTTCAAATGCAGTCACCGTAAGCTCGCTGTCATTCTGTTTCAGGAAATCTTTAATAGATATTTTTCCGTCTTTTACGTAGGTTTGGTTCAGCAAGGTAACTTCCTTGTACCATTTGTTTAATGCACCCTGTGCAATTTTGTCCAACATGGCTTCAGGTTTCCCTTCCTGGCGGAATTTTTCTTTTGCAATTTCCAGTTCTTTATCAATAACTTCCTGCGGAATAGAATCGGTATCTACAGAAACCGGAGCCATTGCCGCAACCTGCATTGCCACATCTTTGGCTACCTGAATTTCAACACCACCTTTGTTAAATCCAACCAAAGTTGCCAGTTTATTTCCGGGGTGAATGTAGGCAGTTACCGTTTCCGCTTCAATTTTATTGTAGTAGGAAAGTTCAATTTTTTCACCGATAACGCCGGTTTGTTCGGTTACCTGTGCTTCAATTGTTCTTCCGTCGAGTTCCATTGCTTTCAGTGCATCCAGATTTTCAGCTTTATTTGCCAAAGCCACTTCCAGAATACTACCGGCAAAGGCAACAAAATCTTCATTTTTTGCCACAAAGTCGGTTTCGCAATTTAACACCACCAAAGCGCCAAATTTACCATCTTCGGTAACTTTTGCCAGAACTGCTCCTTCCGAAGCTTCTCTGTCGGCACGTTTGTTAGCTACTAATTTTCCTTTTTCGCGGATAATTTCAAGGGCTCTGTCAAAGTTACCTTCGGCTTCTTTCAGGGCATTTTTGCAATCCATCATCCCTGCGCCGGTTGCTTTACGCAATTTAACTACGTCGGCAGTTGTAAATGACATAATAAAATTTCGTTTTTAAATGGTTTTATAGAATAAATAACCTGTTCTTAATTAATCTTCGTCAGATTCATCATCATCGTCGTCAACTTCAATATCTGTGTCGTCATCCTCATCAAGGTCTTCATCCTCGTCTTTTGCTTTTTTCCTTGCTTTTTTTACCGGAGTTGAGTCAGTATCTTCTTTATCTTTTTCTGCTTTTCTTTCATTCAGTCCTTCACGAATGGCGTCGGTCATTACACCAACAATTAGTTTGATAGACTGAGAAGCGTCGTCGTTGGCCGGAATAACAAAATCGATTCCTTCCGGATTTGAGTTGGTATCAACAATTGCAAATACGGGAATACCCAAACGATGAGCTTCACGAACCGCAATTTTTTCTTTCATTACATCAACAATAAACAATGCTGCCGGCAAGCGGGTAAGATCAGTGATGCTACCCAGAATTTTCTCCAACTTGGCACGTTGCCTTGTAATTTGCAGTTTTTCTCTTTTCGAAAGGTTATCCCAACTGGAATCCTTTGTCATTTTGTCGATAGAGATCATTTTTTTTACTGCTTTCCGGATGGTGGGGAAATTGGTAAGCATACCGCCGGGCCAACGTTCAGTAACGTAGGGCATTCCAACACTTTTTACCAAATCGGCAACCAAATCTTTGGCTTGTTTTTTTGTGGCAACAAATAAAATTTTCCGACCCGATTTTGCAATTTGTTTGATTGCTTTGGCAGCGTCGTCAATTTTTACAATTGTTTTTTGAAGATCGATAATGTGGATTCCGTTTTTTTCCATGAAAATGTAAGGTTCCATGTTTGGATTCCACTTTCTTTTCAGGTGACCAAAGTGTACACCTGCATCCAATAATTCCTGAAAATTTGTTCTTGGCATCTGTTTACTTTTTTTATGTTCCTAAAAGCAAC
>JAFGDX010000427.1 GCA_016931875.1 Prolixibacteraceae bacterium | reverse complement strand
TAAGAGGAGACCGGTGTTCCTTTTGCTTTTGCCATTTGTAAAAAATCCTTCCCTTCGCTGGTACGGTAACAAAACGGTTTGTCAACAAAGGTTGGAATACCGGCTTCCACAAAAGGCCGGGCGGCCTCGAGGTGATACTTCGGATGGCGGTGGTCTACAATCAACGCATCAATTTTCTCAATCATTTCTTTCGGGTCTTTCACCTGCGTTGGAATATTTCCCTTTTGCATTGCCGATTGGGCAAATTCATCGGTTTCGCCCCATACATATTTTAGTTCTGCTCCGGGAAATTTTTTATCGATGTTGAAAAGACGCCCAAAACCAGCTGTGTGCGAATTTTCGGCACCAATAATCCCGATGACGATGTTCTTTTTTTGCGGTTCAGCCCAAACCGTTTGGGCAATAAACCCCGATGTTGCCAAAGAAGTGAGTGCCACTCCTTTTCCGGTTGTTTTTATAAAATTTCTTCGAGAAGTCATAATTCCAGTAATTTACAGTTTCATTTCCCAGCCTTTTTCATACTCGCGCGACCATAATTCCTCCGCTTCCCTGTCACCGCTTATATGTCCGTTTTCAGGATTGATTTCCAGCGAATGACCAACACGCTGGGCTATGTTTCCCAACTGCACAAGCAAAGTACTTTTATGGCCGGAATCGATATCCGATTTTAATTTTTCACCTTTCAGAATATTGTCAAAGAAGTTTCTGATGTGCAGCGCATCAAGGTGACTCGACGGATTGGCAGCATCGCGCGGATCAATTTCCATTTCATTTTTTACTTCTTTTATGATGTTGTTTTTCAGGTCGTAAACTTTGTAATCATTACCTCCTGAAATTACCATGCTGCCCTGTTCAGCATAAAATACCACTCCAACCGAACTTCCTTCAATATGTTTTCCATTGCAGCTTCTTCCTTCCCAGGTCATTGAAACCCCCTTGTCAAAATCAAGATTAATAACCTGTGTGTCCGGAGTTTCCCAGTCATCATTATACCGGAAACGTCCTCCGTTTGAACTTACTTTCACCGGGTAGTCCACCTCCAGCCCCCAGCGCAAAAGGTCAACCATGTGCGTTCCGTTGTTGAGTGCTTCGCCGGTTCCCCAGTGCCAAAACCAGTGCCAGTTATAATGTACAATGTTGTCTTTGTATGCTTTTCTGGGTGCAGGCCCCTGCCAGAGATTCCAGTCGAGCCACTCAGGTACGGAAACTTCCTTCCCGATTCCAATGGATTCGCGGTTGTTGGTATACCACCCTTTTCCAAAATAGGGGCGACCAACAATTCCGTTTTTTAGTTCATCGATAGCCTGCATCACATTGGGCCACGAACGACGCTGGTTCCCCATCTGAACCGATTTTTTATAGCGTTTGGCTGCCTGAACCAGTATTTCTCCTTCGTTTGGATTGTGACTGCAAGGTTTTTCAAGGTAAACATTTTTACCCGCCTGCATGGCCAGCAACGCCGCCGGAGCATGCCAGTGGTCGGGAGCAGCAACCACCAAAATATCAACGTCTTTATCTTCGAGCGATTTTCTGAAATCTGTAAAACCTTTGGGTTTAATGTCCTGCACTTTTTCAACATTGGCAGTACATTTCTCAATGGCCCGCGAGTCAACATCGCAAATGTGAATAACCTCGCAATTGTTTTGAAACGCAAAATTCTGCGCCAGCGCGTTTCCCCTTGAATTTACACCCATTACCGAGGCCCGCAATTTCTCGTTTGCACCGATAATCCGTTTGTAACTTACAGCGCTAAAACCCGGCAGAATTCCACCTGCCATTATTGCTGCAGAACCTGTTGCAGCTTTTTTAATAAAATCTCGTCTTGAATTTTCCATCGTTTATTGTGTTGATTTATAAATTTCAGTTAGCGAAAATTGAGGTAAAAATCCACGTTCTCGCGGATGATAATATCAAGCGGCACGTTTTGAATCTTTTCCGGCTCTTTTTTGTACACAAACAACTCAAACAGCGACTGCACGGCCTTTTCTCCCTGTCGCAGCGGACTCTGCGAAATCAGGTAATCAATTCCGCCTGATTTCAGATGATTTATGTTTTCCTGTACCAAATCGTAACCAACAACTCTGATATCAAGTTCGTGTGTTAAATGAAAATCGGAAACCAGGAATGCTTTGGAATTGGTAACAAAAACCCCTTTTATATGCTTGTTCCGAATATAAAATTTTGTAAGTTCCCGAAACACAACTTCCTTGCTGGTAGAGTTGATGGTGAGTTTATGAATTCGGTTTTGTTCTATCTTATTTTCCTGAAAATATGTTTCAAATCCGGATTCCATTCGTTTCAGAGCCGCAGCATTTTCGTAGCCTTTTACCATGTGAAGAATGAGAAAATCACCTTGTTTCGCTGTGGCTGCGTGTAAAAGCTTTGCAGCGATATATGCACTTTTCTGAATATCGGGGCCAATGTAGGTCAGACTTTTTTGCCCGGGAATATCCGAATCAATAAATACATACGGGATGCGTTTTTCTTCCAGTTTCCTTACAAACGCCAAACTTTCCTGAATAAAAATCGGGGCAATTACCACCCCGTTTGGATTTTGTTCCAATATTTTCGCGGCCTGAGAATTAAAAGTGGCTTCATCAAAAAGGTGAAACGGAAATACATCCACTGCCATTCCAAAATCGTTGTACATAGCTTCTGCTTTTTCCAGCCCACTTTTCGGAATCGACCAGTAGTGCCCGGAATAAGGTGCCGACGGAATTAATGCACAAACCAGAAAACGGCTTCCCAACGCAAGCGTGCGGGCCAGTAAATTCGGATTAAAGTTCAGCTTTTTTATAGCCTCTTCAATTTTTTGCCTTTTTTCGGGAGATACTTTCCCCCGGTTGTGAATAACCCTGTCGATTGTTCCTACCGAAACACTTGCATAATTCGCAACATCCTGAATAGTAACCTTTTTCGCTTTTTTCATAAAAGCATTTCCTTTGGAATAAAATATTTATTTCAATGTGTGTGCGCACACACATTTTGTCAAATATAAATATTTACACCAAAAAAAAGTACTATTCAACTAAAAAAAATGAATAGAAATCAATACCGGGTTGAAGAAATGTGGGGGTACACATTTCTTTTTTAATTGGTAAGAAAATCAAGCACACTACTGGCTCCACCAGCACGCGTACCTCTGTACAATTCAGTAAATCCGCAACGGGAGCATGAAACGGCAGTAAATTTTCGGTTTTGAATATTAAAATATTTGGTAAATCCTGCTCCGGTTGTACGAATTTCGTCTACTTCGGCTTTTCGGTTCCCGCATTTCGGGCATGTATAACTTTTTTGGTTCATGGCTTTTATTTTTATGGTTTTTACTATGGGTCTGTTATTTGCTGATTTAATTACTCTTCCTGCATGGATTCCGGTTTTTTTAACCGTTTTGCATTTTTTAGTGCATTATGAATAATCCACTCCAATTGTCCGTTAATACTCCTGAAGTCGTCTGCAGCCCATTTTTCGACTGCTTCCATCATTTCAGGATTTATTCGTAATACAAATGTTTTTTTCTTCGCCATTTCTTTCCTCTCCCTTCTTTTCTAACGTTTCATTTTAATGCCTGAATTATTCCAAATATCAAAATGGCTACTACTATCTCAATTGCTAAAATTATAAGAACCTTTTTTGCTTTCTTTCCAATCCTTCCGTCCTGATGCTGACTATTTCTTTCGCCTGTTGAAAGCTTTTTATGCTCGCCCATTATTTTACACATAGCGAATTCTATGGCTTGCTTCTTTTGTGTTCCAATCAATAATTTCTTCCCGTTTTTAAAATAAAGCTGCAAGCCAATATTTCCAGAAACAGTATATGCCTGTCCGGATGTTCGTCTACTTCGAAATCCATACCCCCCGAACTCGCTCCCTGCTCTGTAGGTGCGAATTTCAAACCGCTCAATTTCCTGAATTTTTACTTTGTACGATTTTCTCTTCAGGGGTGGAAATGTGATAACGATTCCATCGTAAGTTATCTTTGTTTGTAACCTGCTTAACAGCATTACTATTAATACTGCAACAATAAACAACACGGCTACACTCCCCAAAAGAACAAGACGTGAGAAATTCTCTGAACTTGTATTCCACGACTGTACCGAAAGTTTGTTGGCAAGTGGAACTACTATGGCCAGCAAGGCAGAACCCAATATCAACCACCTCCACCATTGCCTAAAACGCTGTTCTTCTTTAAAAAGAATCTTCTCCATTTTAGTACAAAGTACCGGTATTTACAATTGGGGTTGCATCTTTGTCGCCACAAAGCACAACCATCAGGTTACTCACCATCGAAGCCTTTTTCTCCTCATCCAGGTCTACAATATTTTTCTTGCTTAATTCATCCAGCGCCATTTCGACCATGCTAACCGCACCCTCAACTATTTTGTAACGAGCCGCTACAATAGCTGTTGCCTGCTGCCGTTTTAACATTGCCTGGGCAATTTCCTGTGCATAAGCAATATGGTTTATTCTGGCTTCAATTACTTCAATACCAGCAATATCCAAGCGTTCAATAATTTCACGCTCCAGCTCATCATTTACCTCTTCCGTACCATCGCGAAGTGTAACTTTTGCTGATTCATCTTCAATATTGTCGTACGGATACAATCCTGCTAATTTTCTTAGTGCGGCTTCACTTTGAACAACCACAAAATGTTCGTATTCGTCGACACCAAAAGCAGCTTTGTAAGTTTCCTGAACCCTCCAGACTAAAACCAGTCCAATCATGATCGGATTACCCAACTTGTCGTTCACTTTAATGGTTTCACTGTCGAAATTTCGTGCCCGAAGTGAAACTTTTTTCTTGGCAAAAAACGGATTTACCCAGTAAAATCCATTTGTTTTAATAGTTCCTTTGTAAGCCCCAAACAATACCATTACACAACTTTGATTGGGATCGACCACTGTAAATCCGATGGCAGTCAAAACAAATACCGGAATAAGAATGACAGCCGGAACGACCATTCCCCTGAAAAACCCGAAAATGATTAAGATCAAAACAATCAGTTCCAAAAAAAGGAACAAATAACCCGATAAGGCAGAATACTGTTTTTCCATGACATTAAATATAAATTAATATGATATCAAAATAATATCATAAAATTAAACTATTTCTCTGCAAAAAACAATATCCATTAACATTTTTTTTATCTTTATTTAAAAACGAATTTTATTAAACTTTAATTGACTTCCGGGGTTATTTTCAAAAAAATAAAAAATGAACAAGACCATTCGATTTATTAGAGAACCGTTAAATCAGTTTATAAAGCTGGAAACCTCGAGCAGCATCATTCTTTTTCTGGCAACCATTTCAGCATTAACATTGGCAAACAGTCCGGTGGGAGATGATTTTTTACAATTTTGGGATAATTACATGACGCTTAAAGTCCCGGGATTTGAACTTTCGAAACCCATCTTAAAATGGATTAATGATGGTTTGATGGCGATTTTCTTTTTTCTGATTGGGCTGGAAATAAAACGAGAAATTCTGAACGGTGAACTCAGCAGGCTTAAAAAAGCTTCACTTCCTATATTTGCGGCGCTTGGCGGGATGATTTTCCCGGCACTGACTTTTACGTTTCTAAATTACGGCGAACCGGGCTCACAAGGCTGGGGAATTCCCATGGCTGCTGATATTGCCTTTACCCTGGGTATTTTAAAACTTTTGGGGAATCGTGTGCCCAACGGATTAAAAGTATTTCTCATGGCTTTTGCCATTATCGACGATTTGGGTGCGGTGCTTGTGATTGCATTTTTTTACAGCTCAAACCTGGTTTGGCTTTACATCGGTATTGCTTTGGCCATTGTTGCCGGTCTTATTGTTTTATCCTTCCGGGGGTTTTACTCCAAATATCTGTTTTTTGTGCTGGGAGTTGTTGTTTGGGTCCTTTTTTTGAAATCAGGCATTCACTCCACAATTGCAGGGGTTTTAATGGCCTTAACCATTCCTCTGAGAAGAGAAACCGACACCCGATCGTTTTATGAAAAAGGCAAGGAAAATCTGGAAGCTTTCCTGGAAGACTGTAATGCCAATGTTGAAAAAACAATCCTGACCAAACGCCAACTGGCTGTAATTGACGACATGGAAGAAATTACTGAAAAAACAGCAGCACCACTGCAATATCTCGAACACAGGCTACACGGATGGGTTTCGTACCTGATTATGCCCCTTTTTGCTTTGGCCAACGCCGGAGTAGTATTTAGCTTTTCGGGCGATTCCAATTTCTCCTTATCAACCAACCTGGCCATTAGTTTGGTTGCCGGAAACTCGATTGGTATTTTCCTGTTTTCCTATGTGTCAATAAAATTTAATCTGGCAGAATTGCCCGCAAATGTGTCCTTCAGCCACTTGCTGGGCGTATCGTTTTTGGGTGGGCTGGGTTTTACAATGTCGTTATTTATCAACAACCTTGCATATTCAGACCCGCTTCTGATTAATTCGGCAAAAATGGGAATACTAATCGGATCATTGCTGGCCGGGGTAATTGGCTATTTCATACTAAAATTTACACTGAAGGAGAAAAACGAAGAGGCACTCGGATAAAAGTGCCTCTGTTTTAATTCAAATTCATCTCAACATAACCCGTTTCTTCGGTTTCAACAACTTCGTATGAACGGGCAAAATTCAAAATATTTTCGATGGTTTGTTCAGATGGTCCAACTTCTGATTCTTCCATCCCATTGGAAATTGCCTTCAAACCTCCCTTTTCAAAATGCGCAGCGGAAGCCTGAAATTTGTTTACAAAATAAATTAAGGTAGAAATTTTATTCATAGGCGTCATTACAAAATTAATTTTAGTTAGAACGCCTGTCCCACCTTAATATTGTGTTAACAAAAGTTAAACTTTTGTAAGTACCAGATTCTTTTTTTCAATCAGTTTACGCAAATTAATCAGGGCATAGCGCATGCGCCCCAAAGCTGTATTGATACTCACATCGGTTTGTTCTGCAATTTCTTTGAAACTAAGCCCCATGTAATGACGCATGTAAATCACCTGCTGCTGATCTTCGGGTAATTCGTTAATCAGGGCTTTCACTTCAAATAAAATCTGATCGTAAACCAGTTGATCTTCGATGGTTGCCTCCGAGTATTTTTGCGAGTTGAAAATATCCACTTCCGTACTGTCGTTTGATACGGTTCCTTTCAGTTTTTCCTTTCTGAAATGATCGATAATCAGATTATGGGCTATACGCAACACCCAGGAAACAAACTTCCCGTTTTCAATATATTTTCCTCTTTTCAGTGAACGGATCACTTTTATGAATGTTTCCTGAAAAATATCTTCAGCCAATTCCTGGTTTTTCACAATAAGCAGAATATACGAAAATACCCTGTTTTTGTGCCGACGTATTAAAATTTCGAGTGAATTTTTATCGCCTTGAATAAATTGTTGAACGAGTTCATTATCGTTCAGCGCGTTTGTCATGAACATTACCTTCTATTTAATTGTAAACAAAAAGTAAAGTTTTTCTATAGGCGAATCTTTTTAATGATGTAAAACAATTGTTTAATTTTGTCGATTCCAAAAATGCTACTTTTAAACGAAAAATACAAGTTTTTTTACAAAATATTAGTTTTTGAAAATAAATATGCAAAAAGATAAGTCTCAAAAATATATTGAAATTCAGCATGCAAGAGTACACAATCTAAAAAATATCAGTCTGAAAATTCCGCTTAACAAATTTATTGTGGTAACCGGTGTTTCAGGCTCCGGAAAATCGTCACTGGCATTTGACACCCTTTTTGCTGAAGGACAAAGAAGATATGTGGAAAGTTTATCGTCGTATGCACGGCAGTTCCTTGGAAGGATAAATAAACCGGAAGTTGATTTTATCAAAGGAATTCCACCGGCCATTGCAATCGAACAAAAGGTTAATACCCGAAATCCTCGATCAACAGTGGGGACCTCTACCGAAATTTACGACTATCTGAAGCTGCTTTTTGCGCGCGTTGGAAAAACCGTTTCCCCGGTTTCAGGGAAAGAAGTAACCCGGCAAAGTGTTACCGACGTGGTGGATTATATTTTGTCCTTTCCGGCCGACTCGCGCCTGATAATTGCAGCGCCACTCAAAACTAAAAACGGAAGAAGTCTTGCTGAAGAGGCGGAACTTTTGATGCAACAGGGGTTTTCGCGACTGGAAGTAAACAACGAAATCAAACGGATTGACGAGGTTTTACAAAACGGTGCAGAGATGTTGTGCAACGGAAACTGCAACATTGTTATCGATCGTATTGCAGTGAAAACCGATGAAGATACACAAAGCAGGATTGCCGATTCGGTACAAACTGCCTTTTATGAAGGCCATGGTGAATGTATCGTAAAAGTTTTTCAGGAAGAAAAAATCATTACACAATCCTTCTCCAACCTTTTTGAAGCTGACGGGATAGAATTTGAAGAACCAACCGTTCACATGTTTAGTTTTAACAACCCTGTGGGCGCCTGTCCAACCTGCGAGGGTTACGGAAAAGTTATCGGCATCGATGAAGATTTGGTAATCCCCAACAAATCACTTTCGGTTTACCAGGATGCCATTGCCTGCTGGAAAGGTGAAAAAATGAGTGAATGGAAAGACCAGTTGATTTACAGTGCCGACAAATTTAATTTTCCTATTCACAAACCTTTTTATGAATTAACCGAGGCACAGAAATTTCTGCTGTGGACCGGCAATGCACATTTTGAAGGGTTAAACCAATTTTTTAAATACCTGGAAGAAAAAAGTTACAAAATCCAGTACCGGGTAATGCTTTCGCGCTACCGCGGAAAAACCACCTGTCCCGAATGCAAGGGAAGCCGGTTAAAAAAGGAAGCCGGATATGTAAAAGTGGGAGGCAAATCACTCCAGGAGTTGGTTTTACTGCCGGTTACCGAACTAAAAACCTTTTTCAGCCAACTCAAATTAAACAATCATGAAACCGAAATTGCCAAACGTCTTCTTATTGAAATCAACAACAGGCTTGAATTTTTATGCGACGTAGGATTAGGCTACCTCACTTTAAATCGTTTATCATCCACACTTTCAGGCGGCGAATCACAGCGAATTAACCTGGCAACATCGCTGGGCAGCAGCCTGGTGGGGTCGTTATATATTTTGGATGAACCCAGTATCGGGCTTCATCCGCGCGACACCGACCGGCTGATAAAAGTATTACGACGCCTGCAAAAAATAGGAAATACCGTTTTTGTAGTTGAACACGACGAAGAAATTATTCGGGCTGCCGATGAAATTATTGATATAGGGCCGTTTGCCGGACAACACGGCGGCGAAGTCGTTTTCCAGGGAAATCATTCCGAACTACAATTGAAACCGGAAAGTTTAACTACAAAATATCTGTCAGGAGTAGAAAAGATTGAAATTCCGAAACAACGAAGAAAGTGGACCAATTCAATTGAAATTATTGGTGCGCGTGAAAATAACCTGAAAAATATCCGGGTTCAGTTTCCACTCAACACATTAACCGTTGTAACCGGAGTGAGCGGTTCAGGGAAATCTTCACTGGTTTCCAAAATTCTTTTCCCGGCACTAACCAAAATACTGGGAGGATATGGCGAACGAACCGGCCACCACGACGCAGTTTTGGGCGATTATAAAATGCTGGATGCCATTGAATTTATCGATCAGAATCCCATCGGAAAATCATCACGTTCCAACCCCGTGACCTATTTAAAAGCCTACGACGAAATACGAAAATTATTTGCCGACCAGCAGGCGTCAAAGATACATGGGTTAAAACCTTCACACTTTTCGTTTAATGTTGATGGCGGCAGATGTGACGAATGCCAGGGTGAAGGCACAATAAAGGTTGAAATGCAGTTTTTGGCCGATGTTTTTCTTGTGTGTGAAAGTTGTGGCGGCAAACGTTTCAAGGAAGAAATTCTGGATGTTCAGTACAAAAACAAAAACATCGACGATATTTTGAATTTAACGGTAAACGAGGCTATTGAACTTTTTTCAAAAGGAAAAACATCAACCGAAAAGAAAATCGTAAAACGGCTTCAACCCTTGCAGGATGTTGGTTTGGGCTACATAAAACTGGGGCAGTCGTCGAGCACTCTTTCCGGCGGCGAAAGCCAGCGTGTAAAACTGGCTTCATTCCTGGCCAAAGAAAAAGACTCACCCACCCTTTTTATTTTTGATGAGCCAACCACCGGTTTACATTTTCACGACATTAAAAAACTGCTCGATTCTTTTCATGCGCTTATTTCGCGGGGGCATTCAATAATCATTATCGAGCATAATATGGAAATTATAAAATCGGCCGACTGGATCGTTGATTTGGGGCCGGAAGGAGGAGACAAGGGAGGAAGCCTGGTTTTTGCCGGAACACCCGAAGAACTGATAAAAATAAAGGAATCGTACACAGGAAAGGCACTGCGCGAAAAACTGAATACAAAAAATGCCATTCCTGTATAATGAATGGCATTTACAATTGCAAAATATTTATATTAACCCACCAATGACTTTTCAACCAGAACGGGTTTAATGACCGACTTTTGAGCCATATTATCTGCGATTGGGCAGCGAAATGCTATTTCTTTTAAGAACAGTTCCTTCTCTTCATCGCTCATGTCAGCATCAATGTATACATAACTCCTGATTTCGGTAAAACCGGCACGTCCTTCTGTTGTTTTTCCCATTAAAAAATCCTTATCAATATCTCCTTCCACATCCACTTCAATTCCGCGAAGTTTAATCCGGCGCTGGTTGGCAATAATTCTTCCGATGGCGCAAATACACGCGGGCAAACTCGATAAAAATATTTCCAAAGGATTGGGACCTTCGTCATTTCCGCCACCTGCTTTGGGTTGGTCGATTACAAAAGGTTGCGAACAATTAATTTGTGTACTAAAACCTGCTCCCATTGAAGCACTTACCTTAATTTTTGAGATAGCCATATTTTGTTTATTTTTTGGTTATAAAATTGACCATGATACTAACAAAACAAGAAGAAACAAAGCATGACTTTCCAACAATAAAGAACATAATTTCACAATAAATTAACCTGAACCCTAAATGTTCTTCTTAAATATTTTTTTGAAAAAAAATAGTAACAGCACAATTATTTGTGCGAGAAGTAAAGCGGAAGTAAAAAGCACCCAACCATAAAAATGACTCATGTTTTTGAAGTTCCATGACCAGTTTCCCGAGAGGATATAAGAAACTACCCCCCACAAAAAACTTATCACAACGAGAACCTTCGACAAGGTCTTGTATTTTTTGCCGGTTTGCGTTCGTGTTTCTGCTGGAAAAACAAAAAAAGCCAGCAGCGAAAACCCGATGATTATAAACCACGATACCAGAGTACCCAAAGGAAAAATCGTTTTTTTCATGAGGTTTATTCCCAACCAAGCGGGCTGAAAGAACAAAATATAAAAACAAACCCCCAACACAATTAACAATACAATCAACCTAAGCTGCTTCATATCTCATATTCAAAACCCCCAGCCTTCTCCACTCTCTCAAAAGCAAAAAGAAAACTACTATTGCAGCCAAAAAATCGGAAAACGGGTACGAAAACCAGATCCCGTTGATTTCCCAAAAATTAGGCAATACCAGCAAAAGAGGAATTAGTAAAATAACCTGACGGAAAAGCGTTGCAAACATCGAAATTTTTGCCTTGCCAATGGCCTGAAAAAAATGGGAAGCAACCACCTGGAAACCCACAAATGGAAAGGCGAGTGTTACATAACGCAATCCTTTTATTGCAATATCATATAAAATCTGGCTGTCGCTGTTAAACAGTTTTACAATCAATCCGGGTGCTGACTGAACTACAGCAAAAGCAAAAAGGGAAACGGCTGTGGCGGCCATTATTGAAATGCGAAGCGCCTGTTTCACCCGGTTGACTGATTTGGCACCGTAATTAAATCCGATAATAGGCTGCGATGCCATGTTAACAGCAACCATTGCCATAACGACCAGCGAAAGAACCGAATTAATTATTCCCATTGCACCCACTGCCAAGTCGCCGCCAAAAACAATCAGTTTTTTGTTTAACAGCCCCTGAACCACACTATTGGCAATTTGCATGGCAAAAGGGGCCATCCCAATGGCGATAATTTCCCCGGTAATTCGAAAATTGATTTTGATGTTTTTTCTGTGCAGTTTAACCACCGAGCGTTTTCCTTTAAAATGGAACAAAACCCAAACCATGAGGGCAAACATGGCTATATTGGTAGCGTGGGCAGCCCCTTTTACCCCCATATTGAACCAGAAAATAAAGATGGGATCGAGAACCATATTTATACCCGCACTTAAAATCATTGAAATCATCGCAATACGGGCATTTCCTTCGGAACGGATAATGTTATTTAACGAGAATCCGATAACCATAAAAGGTATTCCTGCAATAATAATATTCAAATAATCATTGGCATACTGGAAAGTTTCACGGGTTGCACCAAACGACTCAAGAATAGGAACTTTCAGAATATAAATAAGTATCATTATAATTGCAGAAACAACCAGCATAAGGGCAAAACCGGTACCCAGGGTTTTTTCAGCTGTGTCAAAATCCTTTTTCCCAAGATTGATGGAAACAAAAACACCCGAACCAATACCGATGAGCATTCCAAATGCCATCATTATCAGCATTACAGGAAAAACAACCGATATTCCCGACAAAGCTTCTGCACCCACTCCCTGTCCGATAAAAATACGGTCAACAATATTATAAAGCGCATTTACAAACACACCGATAAAAGCCGGGATAAAGTATTTCAACATTAACCGGCCCACATTTGCACTGCTTAACTCTTCAATATTTTTCATGCGCCGCAAAGTTATATAATTAACGGCAACATTTGGGTTGCAGGGTTGTTTTCCACCTTTATATGTGTAATTTTGAACGGTCAATAATCAGCAAAACGATGAGTCAGGAAAAATTAAATAAAACGATTCAGGCCGAACTTTTTTCAGCCAATAAGGATACTGTAATTTCTGCTATTCAAAAAATAAGCGCTCAGGGAAATAAATTATATATTCCGGTTTTGCTCGACCTTTTACTTTCAAATAAAGATGAAGAGATAGAAAGCGAAATAGTAAAACTACTTGGTAATGTAAAAGTAAAAGAAACAGTTCCAATTTTTATTGAAGCGCTTGAAACCCAAAAATACATTTCAATAAAAAAAGCAATACTTGCTGCATGCTGGCAAAACGGGCTTCACTACCACGATTATTTACCTGTTTTTGTGAACATTGTAATACACGATGATTGGGAAACCGCTTTTGAAGCATTTACAGTAATCGACAATATGGAGTTTTTGCCCGGGGACGCAATAATTGAAGAAACAAAAAAAATGATAGCACCTGCGTTAAAAACAACCAGCGCGGAAAAAGAATATTTCTTGCACGAAATTCTTGCAAAAATCGTATAAGTTTCGTTTTCTTTACGACGTGAAATTAATTGTATTACGGCCATTTCTCCTCCCTCTTTTTTGTGTAATTCTGGCGCAGATTTCCTTTGCACAAGATCCGGCGTTTTCGCAGTTTTTTGCCAACCCGCTGCATGTAAATCCCGCCCTGGCTGGAACTTCAGAACTTCCGCGTGCCGTTGTAAACTACCGCAACCAGTGGCCACAAAAAGGCGCTACTTTTACCACCTATTCCGTTTCTTATGATCAAACTTCCAGATCATCTCATTCCGGCGTTGGATTCCAGGTTTACCACGACAAAGAACTAAATAATATTATCAACACAAGTGCTGCCTCTTTTTCGTATTCTTACCATCTGAAACTCAATACATGGAATTTTGTTACCCTCGGATTACAAGCCGGTGGCGTTTTAAAACAATTCAATACAAAACAGTTTATTTTCTCTTCGAACATTGACCAACTCAGCGGCGAGATATTGGGTACAAGTCCCTATTTTTCAGACGAGAAAAAACTTTACCCCGATTTTGCTGTTGGAGCCGTCGGACAACACAATCAATTTTTTTGGGGTGTCAGTGCATTTCATATCACCCGCCCAAACGAATCAATTATTGAAGGGGATCAAAAAGGGAATATTCCGGTAAAATACACTTTGCATGCGGGTATGCGGACTAAAAAATTCCACAACGGGTTGCTTTCGCGTGAATTTACGTTTTCACCCAATATCCTGTACCAGCAACAGGGAACATTCAAACAACTCAACCTGGGAATTTATTTTATTGAGCAGTCATTTCTGTTTGGAGGCTGGCTTCGAAACAATATGGATACGCGCCCGGATGCCATAATTGCATTGATAGGTTTGGCAAGAAACAAATTTCAGTTTGGATATAGTTTTGACTACACACTTTCAAAACTTTCTGATTACAGTTTTGGTTCGCACGAAATTTCGCTGACCTTTTTTTTAGGAAATCTGGATGGAGCCCCTGTGAGAGATAAACTTTTAATCCCGATGATTTAAAAAAGAAAGAGCCCGGTTTATTACCGAACTCTTACCTTTAAACAAACGTAATCAAACTCC
>JAFGDX010000426.1 GCA_016931875.1 Prolixibacteraceae bacterium | reverse complement strand
CCTGCCAGTTGGGATAGGCTTCCAGCGATGATTTATGCAATTCCTCGTAATCATCTATATTCAGTTGCCTGAGTTCTACTTTTTCAATGTTTTCCATTGTATCTGTTTCATCAAATTTTCGCCTTATCAAGATATAAAAAAAGCCCGGTTTCCCAGGCTTCCTGTAAATTGAAAATCAAAATCTCTTTTTTTATTTAACTTCCCCATTGGCAATCAGCCATTCAGCAATCTGAACTGCATTTAATGCAGCGCCTTTTTTTATCTGGTCGCCCACACACCAGAACGTGATGCTGTTGGGGTCGGTGATATCTTTTCTGATTCTTCCCACATAAACATCGTTTTTCCCGGAAACAAACAACGGCATTGGGTATTGTTTTTCGGCCGGATTATCAATCACCGTCAATCCATCAAAATTTTCAAAAGCATTTTTTACCTCCTCCACTGAAAGCGGATTTTCGGTTTCCACCCAAATGGCTTCTGAATGTGCCCGTGCTACGGGAATTCTTACACAGGTTGCACTTACTTCTGCATCGGTATGCATAATTTTTTTGGTTTCCCAGTTCATTTTCATCTCTTCCTTGGTGTAATCATTTTCAAGGAAAACATCGATGTGCGGGATGATATTCATTGCCAGCTGGTACGGAAACTTATTCACTGTTGCCTCTTTTCCGTTGGCCACTTCCTGTACTTGCTGCTCCAGTTCGGCAATTCCCTGTGCACCAGCGCCACTGGCAGCCTGGTATGTCGCTACACGTATTCTTTTAATTTTTGAAAGGGCCTCGATGGGTTTTAACGCCACCACCATTTGAATGGTTGAACAGTTGGGGTTGGCAATAATATTTCGTGGCCGTTTTTTGGCATCTTCCGGGTTTACCTCGGGAACCACCAGCGGAACATCATCATCGTAACGAAAAGCGCTCGAATTATCAATCATTATCGCGCCGTGTTTGGTAATTGTAGTTGCAAATTCCTTTGAAATACCAGCACCGGCCGAAGTCAGCGCAATATCAATGCCCTTAAAATCATCGCCGTGTTTTAATTCCTTCACCTTTAGTTTTTTCCCTCTGAATTCATACTCGTTCCCGGCACTTCTGGCCGAACCAAATAAAACCAATTCATCAAGCGGAAAATTCCGTTCCTGAAGTACCTGCAGAAACTCTTGTCCTACAGCGCCGCTGGCTCCTACAATTGCAACTTTCATCGTAATTTTTTTTGTTAAAATAAGTCTGCGTTACTAATAAATTGCGGTAAAATTACTATTTTGCTTGTAAAAGCAAATATCATGGTTCAGAATATCCTCAAATTCTTAACAATCTGTTTGCTCACTGCTTTTAATCAGGCAAATGCACAGGAAATATGGCGGGAAAGTTTTTCTCTTCCAAATAAAGGGGTGTGGAGTGATGAATCAGGAAATATCCTTGTTGATTTTGAAGGTATCTCTACCTGGACACTTGATTATTTCAATATTCAGCTTTCCAATGAAGACGATTATGCCAAAACGGTTTCTACATCAGGAGGAAGGTTTGAGTGCTGCAATATTAACGGAGAAGTAATTTGGTATTCTGAAAAAATTGATATTTCAGGCTACGAAAATGTAAGCATTCAACTTATTGCACAGGAAACCGGAAGCGGTGAAAATGAAACAACCAAATATCTTAAGGTTTCCTACCAGATGGACAATAACCCTGAAATTCCTTTTGAAAAAAATGCAGAAAACGTTGGAAACTGGGGAACTGACACTGTTGTACAGACCAATTTGAACGGCAGTAAACTTCAGGTGATTGTGAGGATGGGCAACTTCTATTCGGCCGATAAAGTTATTTTTGATGAAGTGGTGGTTTCAGCAGAGGAAAAAGAATATCTGCCGGCACAAGCGGGCGAGGTTGTCATCAACGAAATACTATTCAACCCTTTTCCCGATGGAGAGGATTATGTTGAGATTTACAATGTTTCAGAAAACGCGTTTCCTCTGAAAGACTTTTTTCTGGCTTCGAGGGATGACAATTTGGAGTTAACGCAGGTGTACAGTCTGGCCGGCCCGCAATATCTTTTGAAATCTGCGAGCTATATTGCAATTACAAAAGATACAAACGCAGTTTTGCCTTATTATTTGATTGAATGTGCTGAATGTTTTCAGCAGGTGGCCAAAATGCCATCGTACAACAACGATGAGGATGTGGTGGTTTTGCTGAATAAAAATATGGAAGTTATTGATGAACTGTTTTATAGCGATAATCTGCACAACGAATGGCTGGCAGATGTTGACGGGGTTTCGCTGGAACGGGTTTCATCGCGGGCAGAAACCAACCTGCCCGAAAACTGGGCCTCTGCCAGCGCTGAATCAGGTTACGGAACGCCGGGATACACAAATTCCCAGGCTGGAATTCCGGATGTGTCAAAACCTGCAGTGGCTTTCGAACCTGAAGCATTTTCTCCCAATTTCGACGGATACAACGATGCATATAAAATTCATTATGAACTTGACAAACCCGGTTATGTGGGAAATGTAAAAATTTTTGATGCACGGGGCCGGTTTGTTTTACAACTTGCAAACAACAAAATTTTGGGAACAAACGGCGAAATTACCTGGAACGGTGAAGATGAAACCGGGAAGCGGCAACCGCTGGGAGTTTATGTGGTTGCTGTTGAAATTTTTAATTCACAAGGACAGGTTTTTCGTTTTAAAGACGGCGTGGTTTTAACCGATGTTCTGGAATAGAAAAAAGTGAATAATAAGGAAAACAAAAAATGTTGTCAAATTAAATATACCTAAATTGCTTAGGTATTTATATTTTGTTATTTTTATTTCATGCAAAAAAACAATTTATACAAAGGGAGTCTTTCAACCATCGTTTTAAAACTGCTAACCGACAACGGGAAAATGTATGGTTACCAGATTACACGCGAGGTAGAGAAAATTACAGCCGGCCAGTTGGTAATTACCGAAGGTGCCCTCTATCCCACGCTCCATAAATTGGAAGCGAAAGGATTGCTAAATGTCGAAATAAAAAAAGTAAACAACCGGCCCAGAAAATATTATTTTCTTACTGAAAACGGGAAGAAGGAATCGCTAAACCTTTTGAATGAAATGCGAGCTTTTATACGGAATTTGGATGTATTGTTAAATCCTGAATTTTTGTAAATGAACCGAACCGTTACAACCGAAGAAACCCAAAATCTGTTTGATTTTTGCCGGCGGCATTTTGTGGTTCACTACGATTTGCAGGCAGAGTTGGTTGACCACCTGGCATCATCAATGGAAGAGCAGTGGAAAAAAAATCCGGAACTTTTGTTTGATGAGGCGTTGCAAAAAACATTCAAAAAGTTTGGAATTACAGGCTTCAGCAAAATAAAAGAGCAAAAACAAAAAGAATTAAGCCGGAAATACAACCGTTTGCTGTGGAAATATTTGCTCGATTATTTTCGGTGGCCCAAAGTATTTATGACACTGATATTTACACTTGTCCTTTCAACAATACTGAAAATGACAGAAAATGACCTTTGGATTATCGCTCCATATTTTGGAGTATTAACCGTGTTTGTTATCTACTATTATTATAAAATATTTCCGAAACGCTTCAGGAATTCCGAAATAAACGGCAAAAAATTTTTGCTTTTAGAACAGTTTAAAAGAGTCCAATATACATCCATCCTTTTTGTTCAGATTCCTGTTCAGTTTATTAATTTCAGGAATATTTTGAATGTCTCGTTCCTGCAAAACGACATTGGAGTCGCAGTAATTTCATTCCTTATAATTTTCTTAAGCATCGCAATGTTGGGTGAACTGTTTTATGTACCGGAAAAAATTAAAGAACATTTCAGGCAACAATTCCCCGAATTTGCTATTGAATAAATGTAACTTTCACGCACAAACAACAACTAACAATAAAAAATATTGAAATTCAAAAAAAACCTAAAAAAACACCTTAACAAATGAAACGAAGTTTTTTTTATTTTGCCTGGCGCGAACTTACCCGCTCGGCATATCTGCGAAAAAACATGGCTGCCAAAGGTGTGCTGATTTTTCTGGCGCTTTATTTTTCGCTGGTTGCTTTAATGTTCGGATTTAATTTAAGCGAATATCTTTCGGAAAATTTTCCGGAACAATCGCAGATTTCGGCTTTTAACTCCCTCATTTTTATTTATGTGGGTTTTGAGCTGGTTGTTCGCGTCATGATGCAAAACCTGCCCACGTTCGGGTTTCAGCCCTTTTTGCTGTTGCCCGTAAAACGCAAAAAAATTGCCCGTTACATGCTCAACAAATCGTTGCTGCATTTTTTTAATGTTTTGCCGCTGTTTTTGTTGCTGCCGTTTACATTTAAATCGGCGGTAAACGAATTGGAAACACCTGTGTTACTTGCCTGGCTGGCTGCATTGTTATTAATGATTTTTGTGAATCATTTTTTAGCCATTTATATCAAATGGAGAACCAATGAATCAAATTGGTTTTTCTACGGATTTCTGGCGCTGGCAGCGGGCGTGTTTGCGGTTGATTATTTTGAATGGTTTGACGTTACCGGCAATTTTGGCAAATTGTTCGATTTTGTGATAACCCAACCCGCCACAGTAATTATTTTTCCGGTAGCCATTGCAGCGCTGTATTTGTTAAACCACAGTTACCTCTGGAACCGTTTTTATATGGATGAACTTGCCGAACGGAAAAAAGAAGGCACTAAACACGATTTTTCGTGGCTCAACCAGGTTGGGGAATATGGCAAAATGTTATCGCTTGAGGTAAAAATGATAGCCCGGAACAAACGTCCCAGAACAAGCGCCATGATGTCGGTTTTGTTTATTTTTTACGGTTTAATAATATACCAGGATGCCGAAATCAGAGAAATTCCCGAATTTATTATGGTACTTGGCGGAATGTTTATGACCGGAATTTTTGGTATGATGTACGGCCAGTTTTTTCCGGCGTGGCACAGTCGCTATTATCCGCTGCTGATGGCGCAAAACGTAAAAATGAAACAGGTGCTGCAATCGGCTTTTTTTCTGATGGCGGTTACCAACGTGGTATTTTATCTGCTTTCATTGGGTTATATGTACATTTCGCCCAAAGTGCTGTACATTCATTTTGTGGTGATGCTTTACAATATAGGGGTGAACAGTTTTGTAATTTTTGCACTGGGATTAAACAGCCGCAAATCCATCGACCTCGACCAGCGCGCCATGTTTAACTACCAGGGAATGGGGGCAACCCAATGGCTGATTACCTTCCCGATTTTATTTGGGCCGATGGCGGTTTACGGAATAATTACAGCTCTTTTTGGAAATATAGTGGCTTATGTTGTTTTGGGAACGTTGGGACTAAGCGGAATTATCTTTCACCCCCGGTTAATCGAGTATTTCAGCAAAGAATACCTGAAACGAAAACACCGCATGATTGCCGCGTATAAGAAAAGTTAACAGCCTCCCCAACCGTTTTGAAGGAGGGAGCAGAGAATACCAGATTCAAAAATATTTTATATAAAAAAATAAACATCATGATACAAGTCAGTAATTTACAAAAATCGTATAACGGAACAGTTGTTCTGGATCTTCCCGAATTAAAAATTGCCAAAGGCGAAGTTTTTGGTTTAGTAGGAAACAACGGCGCCGGGAAAACAACCTTCTTTTCGCTGGTGCTTGATTTAGTCAGGGCTTCAAAAGGAAATGTCAGTATCAATGAAATCCCGGTTTCAAAATCAGAAGAATGGAAATCGCTAACCAGCGCCTACATCGACGAAAGTTTTACCATTGGTTATCTCACAGCCGATGAATATTTTAGTTTTATTGGCGAATTACGTGATATGAATTCGAAAGATATTTCTCAGTTTCTTGCCGATTTTGAGACATTTTTTAACGACGAAATCATTGGCAAAAAGAAATTTATTCGCGACCTGTCCAAAGGAAATCAAAAAAAAGTGGGTGTGGTTGGCGCATTGATGGGAAATCCTGAATTGGTGATTCTTGATGAACCTTTTGCCAATCTCGACCCGACCTCACAATTTAAACTTCGGAAAATCATCAAGGAGTTTGCTTCGGAAAAAGGAAAAACATTTATGATTTCGAGCCACGACCTCGACCACGTGGCCGATGTTTGCACACGGATTGTTATTCTTGAAAAAGGGAAAGTGGTGCGCGATGTTCAAAAAACAGAATCGACACTGGCCGAACTCGAAGAGTTTTTTACCGGGGTAAAGGTGGAATTAAATGCAAAAGCATCGTTTCTCGACGAATTGTAAATGATTTCCAACACATCACTCCATAGGTTTTTTAATTTCGTTTCAACGATTGGATGATTTTTCATTATATTTAACTGAACAATTCAAAATCAATCCTTTATGTCAGTCGAAGAATCCAAAAAGAAAGAGGTGGTATCGCATATGGCGGCTTTGTGCAGCCGCTCGGAACAGTGTTCGCCCGATATTCGGAAAAAAATTATCACAGCCGGATTAAGCGAAAACGAGGCCGCTGAAGTTATAAATTACCTGAAACAGGAAAAATACATTGATGATGAACGGTATGTAAAAGCTTATGTGGCTGAAAAATTCAGAATTAACAAGTGGGGCCGGATAAAAATGAAATACTATCTGCGTATGAAAGGATTAACTGACGATATTATTGAAGCCGGAATGGAAGCGCTGGATGAGAAAAAATATGTTGACCTTTTGCAAAAAACAATGAAAGAAAAGGCGCGGAAAATTAAAAATAAAAACAAGTTCGAAAAAATGGGGCAGATTATCCGCTACACACAGGGGCGCGGTTTTGAACCCGAACTGATTCACCGGTACATGAACGAGGTGCTGGAGTAATTTTTTTTAAAGTCACCTTTTTGGAACAGATGTATTTTTCCAGTGAAAATAAATGGTTTGGTAGTCCGGACAGGTTTGCATCTTCATAAAAGGAAATAAATTTAACAAAGGTGCCATCCGTATTTTCCAAAAGGAGCGGATGGCACTTTTATATTTTTAGCTAACTATTCTTCAACGCCGAATTTATATACACAAACAGAGTAATATTCTTCTCCCGGTTCCAAAATGGTTGACGGAAACGCGGGTTTGTTCGGGCTGTCGGGGTAGTGCTGTGTTTCCAGGCAAAGTGCCGAACGAAACGGGTAAATTTTTCCTTGTTTGCCGGTCACCGAGCCGTCGAGGAAGTTGCCGCCATAAAACTGGATGCCCGGTTCGTTGGTGTACACTTCCATTGTTCTTCCAGAGTTGGGTTCAAGTACTTTGGCAGCAAATGTCAATCCGCCATCGGCCTGGTTTAATACCCAGTTGTGGTCGTAACCGTTTCCAAATTTTAGCTGTTCAAAGTCGTTGCCCACACGTTCGCCAATCGGAGTTGGTTTTCTGAAATCCATAGGCGTCCCCTCTACCGGAGCAATTTCGCCTGTAGGAATTAGTCCGTCATCCACCGGCGTATAAAAATCGGCGTTGATTTGTACGATATGATCATTAACATCTCCGTTGCCGGCACCTTTCAAATTAAAAAAGGAGTGATGTGTTAAATTCACCGGGGTTGCCTTGTCGGTGGTGGCCCAATATTCAATT
>JAFGDX010000048.1 GCA_016931875.1 Prolixibacteraceae bacterium | reverse complement strand
GTATATTTATGTCTGAACCGGTCTTCACCCATCAGCAAATCATAAGCAACATAATTGTTGGGCCATAATTTAAAGTTGGAATATATCTGCCTGTCAATTTTCGCCGCCAGTTCTTCAAACATGTGGTTTTGTTTTTCCCTGCTTTTGATCTCCTCCACATCCAGTTCAATGGGGGTGCCAAACGAAAACCGCATTCTTCCTTTGGGGTTAAACATTCCCATCGACATACTTTTCAAATCGTCTTTGCTGGTTTTCATTTGCCCGTAGTGTTGCTTTTTAATCAACTCCTTCATTTTTGCCAGCCCACACGGCTCAATTTCGTAAGAGATAGAAACCGGCACAATATTCAGTTCATTAAATCCTTCAGGAAAATTTTTGGTGTTGCTCATGTTCAGCATTTTCAAAACACTCACCTGTGTTTTGTCGAACCCGTCTTTTGTGCGGCCTTCGCGTTGCGCAATCCAAACCGAAATATTGTCTTCCACAATGGATTTCCTGATGTAATTTGAAACTTTACGTGATGATTCCATCAGTTCGCGCGGCGGAAGATTCCGTTTTATTACAAAGGCACGGTTGAGTTTTACAGCATGTTCAATCCAGTTATACAAAAGCAAATTATTCCCAATGGCAATATGTGTGGTGTTCATTCCCTTTTCGAAAATAAGGTAATTGATAAACGCTGCATCAAGCACAATATCGCGGTGATTGGAAATAAAAAGGTAGGGTTTCTTTTTATCGAGTTTATCAAGCCCGGTGTGGGTCAGCCCGTCGGATGTTTTATTGATAATCATCCGAAGCATGTCGTACACAAAGGTTCCCTGCAACTGCCGCACATTTCGTACCATACGCAACTGCAGTTTTATCATTTCCACCTTTGGGCGGACTTTGAACATGTGCATCAGCACCTCGTCAAAAACCGGGTCTTTAATCAGCAGCCTGATTTTCTCTTTTACTTCTTTATCGGTATAAGGGCGTATGTCATCAAAATTATATTCCGTCATTAACAGCTATTTAAAAAACAGGGTAAAGTAATGAATTCAAATCTATATTTTCAACCTCAGCTGAAATTTTAACTCTGTTTTTTGATTTCCCTGGATTTCGTTGTAGCCTGAACTGATTGATTCACGGTCGTTATAAAGGGTTTGGCCAATTTTTACCCAAAGGTCCAGTTTTTCGGAAATGTGGTATTTTAAATTGAGGTAACCCCGAAACCCTTTGCCAAACAATGCCGGAACCGAGAAAGTGTAAAGCAAATCGTTTTCATAGGCATAAATTCTTGAATTGTAACCGTTGGTGGAAAACCAGGCCAGTCTGGCAGAACAGTTTAATGGAACAGAACCCGGAGCAAACTGAACATCCTGAAAAACCAGGATTCCGTTTTCTTTTTCCACACCTTCAAAATAAGAATTTTCAAACCGGGTTTTTAAAATCCATGTTTCATTTGGCCGGTACTGAAAATGCAGGCGTATTTTCCGGGTTTGCTCCCATTGATTTTGGTAAATTTCGCCGACAGTTATTTTTTGTTCCTTTTCCTCATTTTTATAGCGAAGATAAAATTGTATTTTTTCGGAAACCAGAAAATCGGCCTGCGCAAAAACCTCCCAACCGCTGGCTGGCCCGGCGGTGGTGTAGTTAATCCATTCCGAATGGTAAAAATCGGTGTATGCAGAGATCATTACTGATTTTACAGGCAGAATGCGTGTTCCGAAATACAACCCGGTTTCGTTTTCGGAGGAACTTCCTTCGGCAAACGGATTGGCCCAAAGTGCATGGTAATCTTTATCGAAATGCCGGAACAGCAGGGCAAAATTCAGTCGGTCGTTCAAATGTGCCACGGCCCCTTGTAAAAAAGCTTTTCCTTTTGATTTGGAAAATGCTGCTTCGCCAAACAGCTGATATTTTCCGCGGCTGAACAGATAATCAACACCTGCTGTGTAATTCTCCTTCCCCGAAAAACGAAATTTGTTGTACAACTGGTCGCTTCTCACAAAGGGCAAATCAAATTGCTGGTAAACCAGGGTGCCGCCCAGTTTCAAATAGTTGAACTGCCAGTTTACAACAGCGCCGTAATTGGTGTGTTTAACCGACTTTTCATCCGCCGTTTCGTTTTCGGTACGATGATAACCCGAGGTTGGCAAACTTGAAAAGTGCGTTGCTGTTGAATCAGAAAAAATGAGGTTGGCATCGTCGTTTTTTCGGGAATAAAACAACACCATTTTTGCATTGCCCAGATGAAGGGAAGTAGAAATACCGCGGAAAAATTTATTTTCATCGGCCGAAGTAAACGGACGTGCTCCCTGATTGGTTTTATAAATACCCAGCGAATTGAGCGATTTACTCATTGAAAACCCTTGCCAGAGAACCAGTCCCTGCCCTGAACGAACCCAAAAATCACCGACAGTAACATTTTCAACTACTGAATTGATTTTGGCGCTTACGTGCCCCGAATAAAAATCAAAACCATGCTTGTTTGTTCCGGCAAAAAACACTTCCCCGGGATCTTTTTCAGCCGTGAACCCCGCCGAAAAATCATCACCCGCTTCAAAGCGATAACGCGAATAATACCTGAACCGATTGCCTTCGTAAGGAATTGTGCCATCTTCTCTTTCCCTGTAACCGTCAGGTTTTTGTGCAGTTCCCAACGCCCGCAACAGCAATTGATGGTGGCCGTATTTTAACGTTTCTGAAAGCCGTACCGGCTTTTCTTCCACCGGGCCAAACCAAACAAACGACTCCATTTTTGTTAGTAAATCGGCTGAAAACCCGTCCACAGCATTTAATTCATAAATGGAATAAACGGCGCCAAACTGCTCACGGTATGCTATCAGATTTTGAATTTGAATGTCATTTAGAAGATGTAATTTTGAAAGTTCAGAAGCTGTGGCAGAATTAATATTTAAGGGATTTTCTGCCAAACTTTCCAAATCTTCAATAATCAGCGAAACTCCCGATTCCTCATC
>JAFGDX010000425.1 GCA_016931875.1 Prolixibacteraceae bacterium | reverse complement strand
GGCGACTCGTTTATTACCAGCGCTGTTCTGGTAACAACCACCTACGATCAGGGATGTACGCTTACACAGGGATATTGGAAAACACATTCAGAGTATGGTCCTGCTGCAAAACCCGACGCAACATGGGCTGAAGTTGGTGGCCCGGATGCTGCTTTCTTCCTTTCCGGTCAAACGTACCTTGAAGTTTTAAATACAGCGGTTAAAGGTAATGCATACTATACTTTGGCTCACCAGTTTATAGCTGCTGAACTTAATATGTATGCCGGTGCTTATTTGGGAGAAGTTGCAGATGAATTTAGCGAAGCTGCTGATTTGCTTGCGTTATACACGCCCGCTCAAATCGGGGAGATGAAAGGAAATAACCCGGTAAGAAAAATGTTTATTGAACTGGGAGAAATGCTGGATAAATTTAATAATGGTATTATTGGTCCCGGGCATTGTGACAATGATGACATGGAAAAATCAGCAACGCTTGATTCTTCGTTTGAAATATCTGAATTTTCTGTGTATCCTAACCCGGCTTCAAATGTAACTACACTTTCATTTAATCCGGTTAGCGATGGTATGGCAACGGTTGAGTTGTACAATTCGCTTGGGCAGAAACTGGAAGTTTTGTTCAACGAAAATGTACGGAGGAATGTACCTGTAAAAGTTGATTTTGACGTGTCGGCTTTCAACAGGGGCTTGTATATTTTGCAACTAAAAAATAATGCAAGTGTCTCAACTACAAAATTTAACATTGGAAATTAAATACTTCCGTGTTAGTTAGATTGATAATTAAAATTAATTTGAACTGAAATTCTGAAAATAGTAGTTCCCTATACAGTTTCGGTCAGTAAATGACGGGATGATTTGGAAAGGTGGCAAACCAGACCAGCGGGAACTATTATTTTCAGATAGTTACTTTTTGCAAAAAATCGGAATTTTTTAAAGCCCATAACATTATACAAACATTAATTATATGATATTTGAAGAAACGTATCTTAAAGATGTATATGTAATCAAATTGGAACCGTATCATGATGAGCGGGGGTATTTTGTTCGACTTTTTTGTGATGAAGAATTCAAGGCAATCAGTTTTAATAAAAACTTTGTACAGATAAATCATTCATCCAATAAACATCAATACACCTTCAGAGGCTTTCATTACCAGGTTCCTCCGTTTAGCGAAACCAAACTTATTCGTTGTGTTAGCGGACGATTAATCGATTATATAATTGACCTGCGGAAAAATTCGCCTACCTACTTACAAAGTTATTCAGTTGAGTTGTCGGAAGAAAATGCGAAAATGATACTGATACCGGATGGATTTGCGCATGGTTATTTAACCCTTGAAAATAATACGTCACTGATTTATTTTCATACTGAATTTTTTAAACCCGGTTATTATGACGGGTTTCGTTACAGCGACCCGCAACTTGAAATTAAGCTGCCTGTTGCGCCCAAAGTAATTTCCACCAGAGATGCAACATGGCCGTTGATGAGGAAACGGGCTTTTTCCGGCCTGGAATTAAAATATGATACTCTTTCTGATGTTGTTCCCACATAAACTTTGCCATGTTCCCTGAATTGAAACTTCAAGAAAATATAAAAAAACAGGCTGGCAAATCAATGTATGAATTGATTCAGCGTCTTTATCCTTTATGCCGGAGTATTACCGGAAATGGGGTAAGAGAAACGCTGTCTGTTTTAAAAGAATTTATTCCTTTAACCATTGTTGAAGTAGCATCAGGCACAAAAGTTTTGGACTGGGAAGTACCTGATGAATGGAACATAAACGATGCATGGATTAAAAATGAGGAAGGTGAAAAGATTGTTGACTTTAAAAAATTAAATCTTCATGTATTGAATTACAGTACGCCGGTAAACAAGGAAGTTGATTTAGGCGAATTAAAGAAACACCTGTTTACTATTCCCGAATCTCCGGATTGGGTACCTTACCGAACCTCTTATTATAATCGTAATTGGGGATTTTGCTTGTCACACAATCAGTACGAAAAACTACCGGAAGGGAAATATTTTGTCCATGTTGATTCCGAAATAAAACCCGGGGCATTAACTTATGGCGAATATCTGGTTCCGGGAAAAACTGACAAAGAGGTACTTCTCAGCTGCCATATTTGTCATCCGTCTCTTTGTAATGATAATTTATCAGGGATTGTGCTTGCCACCAAAATGGCAGAATTTCTGAAAACGCAGGATTTGCATTACTCCTATCGCTTTTTATTTATTCCCGGAACAATTGGCTCCATTACATGGTTAAGCCGGAATGAAAAAAAGCTGGATAAAATCAGGCATGGATTGGTACTTACCCTTTTAGGTGATTCATCGGCATATCATTATAAAAAATCGAGAAGGGGAAATTGCGAGATCGATAATATCATGGAATATCTGCTTGAAAAAGAGGAAGGAGCTAAATTACTCGATTTCTCCCCTTATGGTTACGATGAACGACAATTTTGTTCACCGGGTTTTAACTTACCCGTTGGAAGGCTGTCGCGGAAACCACACGGCGAATTTCCCGAATATCATACTTCAGCCGATGATATTAATTTTGTTGCTCCTGAAAACTTAAGTCACTCATTTGTGTTTTTACTCAAAGTAATAAAGCTAATTGAAGGGAATAAAAAATGGCTCAATTTAAAACCCAAAGGAGAACCTCAGCTTGGGAAACGCGGATTGTACAAACCAATCGGAGGACAGAGTCAGCAAAAAGATTATCAGATGGCAATTTTATGGGTACTTAATTTGTCCGACGGGAATCATTCAATGCTTGATATTGCAAAAAAATCGGGGATTGATTTTGATATTCTTTTGTTGGCTGCAGAAAATTTGAGTAAGGCAAATTTACTGGAAGAAGCGGGTGATAATTATGAAGTTTGACGGAGAAGAAAAAATTAAATTGATAGTGGCAATATTTAGTGTAAACCAACCAAATATAAATTAGGAATTTATGAGTTATACCGATTTATTGACAATAGCAATGCCAGTTTACAACCGGAAGGATTATTTTCTGGAAGCGTTGGAGAGTGCTATAAACCAAACTGTAAAATGTAAAATTATTGTTGTTGACAACTGTTCGCCCCACAATTATTTCAGAGATATTTGCAGGGAGAAAGGAGTAACCTACTACAGAAATGAAACCAACATTGGAATGAGCCCCAACTTCAACCGGTGTTTTGAACTGGCAGACACCGAATACGTTCAAACACTGCAGGATGATGATATTTTGGCACCCAATTATGTAGAGGCTTTTCGTGACGCAGTGTCCAAACACCCCGACGTTGATGTGTTTTTTACTGATTTTGTTCGGAATACTCCGGCGGGAAAACTGCCACATTCACATGTATTTCCTTTTGGCTACATGAAAAACGGGGAAAAAGTGATTGAATACGGGGTAAAATACAAATTGGGTTTTCCCTATTTAAACAGTTCTATTCGACGGAATAAATTTACCGGTTTTTATACCAAATACCAGGGAAGCAACGACTGGGTCTGGATTTATGAAAATGCTGACAAGTTTGTTTTTTATGGCGATTCAAGGGTTCTTTATCAGTTTCGTCAACACGATAACCAGGACACGGGCAATAATAATCTCAATTACAAATTTACTTTGCCCTATATTTATGATGCGATTTTAAAGGAAAAAACATCAGATCCAAAAGTCAAAAAACTGGCATCACATCATGCATTCTGGACACTGATTCAATTAAAGTCGGCTGCAAACAAAAAAAATATAAACGATTTTATTCAACAGGACAATATATTCAGCTTGTATCTTAAAAATAAACTGGAGACCGACCCTTGGGTGAGAACAATTTTTGGGATGCCGCGTGGAATGGTCGATTTGATTTACCGGTCGTTAAGAAAAGTTGGCTTAAGCGGGTAAACAGATTGTGTTGTATAAAAGAAACATAACATTGCGCAGTTTAATTCTGTCGTTTAAAGGCAATACCAGAAGCGCCAGGGCAAAAAGGCAGATTGTATATTCATTTTTCATCCAGGGTATCAGTGTTGTAATCGGACTGCTATATGTGCCGTTATTGCTGGATTACCTCACGCAGGAAAAATATGGAATATGGATCACCTTAACCTCCATTCTGGGATGGTTTAGTTTTTTTGACATCGGGCTGGGAAACGGGCTTCGAAACAAGCTGGCTGAAGCACTGGCACTTGGAAATCACGATTCAGCGAAAAAATTTGTAAGTACAACCTATGCCATTTTAATTTGCATTTTCAGCGTTGTACTCCTGCTGTTTCACATCAGTAACTTTTTCCTTAACTGGAATTCAATTCTCAATACAAAAACCATTGAAAACAGTGAGCTGTACATTTTAACATCCATTGTTTTCACATTTTTTATTATTCGTTTTGTAGTTCAGATTATTTCGGTGGTTTATCTGGCCGACCAACGACCCTCGGCCACTAAAATGATGACCACGGGTGGCACTTTGTTATCTTTTCTGATTGTGCTGATTTTAACCCGCATCACGTTAAAAGGTAATTTGGTCCTGTTGGGTTCCATAATTAGTGCAGTACCGGTTTTGTTGTTTATTGTGGTTTCGGTTGTTGCTTTTAACAAGAGGTATAAAAAATTAAGGCCATCGATAAAAACAGTTGATTTTAAACTCAGCAAACAATTATTAAATCTTGGCGTCAAATTTTTTGTTTTGCAATTGTCGTTTATAATTGTTTTTTCTACATCAACCATTTTTATTACCCAGTTTTATGGCCCCGGTGAAGTGGCGGTTTACAACATTGCATTTAAATATTTTCAGATACCGGTTATGGTCTTTTCCATTATTCTGAGCCCGATGTGGTCGGCAGTAACCGATGCCTATACCAAATCCGATTTTCCCTGGTTAAAAAAAACACTGAAATATTTAAACCGCTTATCGCTGCTTTTTATTTTAGGAATAGTGGTTATGATTTTGATTAGCAGGTGGGTATATAAATTTTGGGTTGGCGAAGACATTGTAATTCCATTCGGCCTGTCGGTAACTTTGGGAATCTATTCAATGTTGCTCGTTTTTGTGGCGCCGTACTCAAACTTTATCAACGGATTGGGAAAATTAAAACTCACGCTAAACTTAACGTTTTTGGGAACGGGAATATATTTGGTGCTCATTTTTGTTTTTGGTAAAATTTTTAACAACAGTACCGGAATCGTTTTGGCCATTATTTGCACGCATCTGATAGGCAGTGTATTTCAGCCAATTCAAACCTATAAAGTATTAAATAACAGAGCAAAAGGAATTTGGAACAAATAAACATGAAAGTACTTTGGATTACCAATTCTCCGTTTCCCGAAGTGTATACTAAATTTGGTGATAAGCCACCCGTAACTGCCGGCTGGATATATTCCGCAGCAACCGCATTGTTTGAGCAGGCAGGAAATTTAAACTTTGCAGTAGCATCGTTTTATAAAGTGAGGGAGTTTACTGAATTTGAAATAGAGGGAATAACCTATTTTCTGGTTCCTGAAAAATTTAAATTCAAACAGAACAGTAAAGGAGAAATTTACTGGCGAATGATCAAAGAAAAATTTAATCCCGATATTATTCATATACATGGATCAGAATATTTTCACTCTCAGTCGTTTGTTAATGCCTGTGGTTCTGATAATGTGGTGTTGTCGGTTCAGGGATTGGTTAGCGTGATTGCCCGGTATTATTTTGGATATATAAGTATGCTGGATTTGTTAAAAACGGTTACGCCCAGAGATATTGTGAGGATGGATACTGTATTTGCAAAGAAAAGGAATCTGGAAAATAGAGGGGAAAAGGAAAAACTCCTGCTTAAAAAAGTAAAGCATATTATTGGCCGTACTTCGTGGGATCGCGATCATACATGGGCAATAAATCCGGATGCGCACTATCATTTCTGTAATGAAACGTTAAGACCGGCATTTTATAAACATCAATGGAAGATTGAGGAATGCGAAAGACATACACTTTTTATTAGTCAGGCTCAATATCCGTTAAAAGGATTTCATCAAATGATTAAAGCATTGTCAATCGTTGTGAAACATTATCCTGATACAAAGGTGTTTGTTGCCGGAAGAAATTATTTTTCAAATGTTGGTATCAGAATAAACGGTTTTGGGCGTTACATCAACAACTTAATTAGAAAATATAAATTATCCGATCATATTTTTTTTATTGGTTTTCTTACTGAAGAGGAAATGTGTAAGCGCTTTATCAGTTCACATGTCTCGGTTTGCCCTTCAGCCATCGAAAATAGTCCAAATTTTGTTGGAGAAGCTCAATTGTTGGGCGTGCCCTGTATTGCTTCTTATGTTGGGGGAACGCCGGATATGATTGAGCACGGCGAAACCGGCCTTCTGTATCGTTTTGAAGAAGTTGAAATGTTGGCTTCCAGTATTTGCAAGCTTTTTTCGGATGATATTTTAGCCCAAAAAATTTCGGAAAAAGGGAAAATTGCTGCTGCGAAACGACACGACAAAAAACAAAACGCAGCCAGGCTTTTTCAAATATATTCAACTATTACTGAACAGTCATAAGCATTAATTGTGTTAATTCTGTATTCCGTATTTTAAACAAAATATATTTTAAATGGTTGGATACAGAGAAATGGAAGAAGTTTTTCGATGCCCAAAAACAAGTAGAAACAGAAAAATAGGATTATAAATGGTAAGGAAAATTATAATTGCAGCGATATGTATTACTACATTGCCAATTGCCGTTTTTTCTGTTCAGCAGTTCACTGCGGTTAAAATAGGAGGAACCGGTCTTTGGTGGGCAATTGAGTTTTTTACCATCGCTGTTTTTGTAGTTGCGGCATTTGTATTTGGAACAAAGGAAGTAAAGAAAGGACAGATAGTACTGATGCTGTTTCTGTTGTATATGGTGTTTAGTATTTTCAGAGGTTTTTTTAAAGCTGAAAATTATTGGGATTATAAGGGCTTGGTGAATAATGCATTTGGTTTATTGTTGCCAATAGCCATATTTGCAATAGCCGATAAAAACGTGTTGCAATCCGTATTGTCTTTTTTTGTCAGATACGGTCTCCTTCTCGCATTGCCGATTCTGATACCAACGCCAATAGGTGCCTGGGGCTGGTACTTGTTCCCGATAAATTTTTTGATATTATTTCTACCTGCATTAAAAAATCAATGGAAAGTCCTTTTAATTGCCATTACAATTATTGTCACCACTGGAGATATATCGACCCGAAGCCATTTAATTAAATACCTGATACCTGTTCTGCTTTTAAGTTTGTATTATTTCAGGTTCTTTATTGCAACCGATGAGATAACACAAATTGGGACCAAAGTTTTAATGTTTGCCCCATGGATATTATTTGTTCTCGGCGTTACGGGAGTTTTTAACGTGTTCAGAATGAATGAGTACATAAAGGCTAATTACACCGCTGAAACCACCAATGCACAGGGTGAAGTTAAAAAACAGGACATAACAAATGACTCCCGGACATTTATGTACGAAGAAGCATTACAATCAGCAAAAAAATATGATTACTGGTTATTGGGACGCAGCCCCGCACGTGGGAATGAAACATTTGTGTTTGCCGACGCGATGCTCGAAATAACCGGAAGAAGGGAACGGCTTAGAAATGAAGCCGGTATTCCAAATTTTTTTACATGGACAGGTATTATTGGGGTAATGTTTTATTTTTTTGTGTTTTATCGAGCCACCTATTTGGCTGTAAATAAATCCAACAACATATACAGCAAGATAATCGGTCTTTATACGGCATTTCACTGGGCATATACCTGGGTTGAAAACAATGGGGCTTTTGGCATGAATACATTTACAATATGCCTGTATCTGGCCATTTGTTTTTCTGCTTCGTTCAGAAAAATGAATAACCTGGAGGTAAAAATGTGGGCCCGCGGTATTTTCAGCAAAAAGTATGTTAAGTATATGAGATATTCGGAAAAAAATATAGCAACAACATTTACGCCGCTAAAAAAATTAAGTCTTGACGAGAAAATATATACATAAAATTGCAGCACTGCTTACATGTCATAACAGGCACATAAAAACTTTGGCATGCCTGGATTCTTTATTTAAAGCAGCGTTACCAGATAATTTTGCTGTTGAGGTTTTTTTGGTCGATGATAAATCGACCGATGGAACTGCTGATGTGGTGGAAAAAAAATATCCTCAGGTGAATGTAATTCAGGGAGACGGAAATTTATACTGGAACCGGGGGATGAACCTTGCCTGGCAAACTGCTGCTGAAAAATTGAACTATGATTTCTACCTGTGGCTAAATGATGATGTTGTTTTAGACCAGGATTTTATACTTAATCTGATAAATGATTACAATAATGCAGGTGATAGCAATACAATCATTGCAGGCGCATGCAAATCTGAAAAAGGCAATGTTACCTACAGCGGTTACAGAGACTTGAAAAAAAAGAAAATACTAAGTCCTTCAGGGAAAATTCAAGAATGTGAATATTTTAACGGGAATGTGGTGTTAATTTCAAATGAGGTTGTTAAACATGTTGGTTTTTTAGACCCGGTTTTTCATCACGGGAAAGGGGATTTTGACTATGGTCTCAGGGCAAGAAAAAAAGGAGTTAATTTGTATGTTGCCTCTGTTTACGTTGGGACTTGCGAATTGCATAATAATTTGCCCAAATGGTGTAACCCCAAATATTCATTTTCTGAACGTTGGAAAAGTTTTAGAAGTCCCCTGGGGGGTAACCCGAAAATGACTTATATTTTACAAAGGAAATACATGGGGTTTTTTCCTGCTGTTTTTCATTACTTTACAATACACATAAGACTTCTGTACCCTCAATTATGGACAAAACGCATTGGCAATATTAATTCATAAAATACCTGCTAAAGTTTCTGTAAGGCTACGTAAGTATGAGTTTCGCTCATTTTGAAGTTAAATTGGCAGAGTTGAAGTCATTTATAAAAAGATGCTGCCGGCAGTCTTGACAAACTAAATTAATATGAATAAAGTTTTATTTCTCAACAAATTCGCACCTCACTACCGGAAAGGAATTTTTGTTGCCATGGATAGGGAGCTTGGTGTGGATTTTTATTTTGGAGATAAAAAACCTGGTGTTAAAAAGTTGGATTATAGTTATTTACATAATTTCAAAAAAGAATTAAAGAATATTTATATTACAAAATCAGTATATTATCAGCAAGGAGCCATTGGCTTACTGTTTAAACCCTATAAAAAGTATATTATAATGGGCGATATGGGAAGTATTTCCGTCTGGATCATCCTTCTTTTATCAAAGTTAACCAGGAAAGAAGTTTATTTATGGGCTATTGGATGGTTTGGGTATGAAAGTAAGCTAAAGAAGGTATTTAAAAGAATTTTTTTTGGGCTGGCTGACAGTGTTTTTCTGTATGGAGATTATGCACGGAAGAGTATGATTGAATATGGATTTAATGCAGATAAACTTTATGTTTTGTATAATTCATTGGACTACGATAGTCAATTGGTAATCAGAAATCAGCTTCAAAAAAATGACGTTTACATTCGTCAATTTCATAATACAAATCCAAATATAATCTTTATTGGAACCTTGCTAATTCGAAAAAAATTAGGCTTGCTGATTAACGCTGTTGCCAGGTTAAAATCAGAAAATTTTTTCGTAAATGTTACCATTTTAGGAGATGGAGTGGATAGGGATCATCTCAAAAGTATGGTAAACGAATACGATTTGAACGATACCTTCTTTTTTTATGGAGCATGTTATGATGAGAAAATAATTGCTGATTACATTTTTAATGCGGATGTTGGAGTGTCTCCGGGTATTTGCGGCTTAACAACCATGCATATGTTTGCTTATGGAACTCCTGTAATTACACACAACAATATGGTGAAACAAGGCCCTGAATCGGAGGCGATTATTCCAGAAGAAACAGGTGCCTTATTTCAGGAAAACGATGTTGACTCCCTGGCAGAAACAATTAAAATCTGGCTGACGAAATTTTCGGATAAAAGAGAAATTGTACGACAAAATTGTTATAAAATAATTGATGAAAAATACAATCCTCATCAGCAAATTAAAATAATGAAACATACAATGAATATAAAACAATAAAAAGTGGGTTATTTAAAATCTTTGTTAAGCACAAAAAGAATAACTCATAAACATATTTCTTGGTTTAGTTTATGGGATTCTAAAACAAAATTTACTCGAAAAACACACATTCGGTCTTTTGCAAAACTTGAAAATGTAAAAATTGGTGAATATTCAAGAATTGGGTTAATGTGTAGTGTTGTAAATACTACTATCGGTAGATTTACGGTGATTTCAAGAAATTGTATAATCAATATTGCACAACATCCAACAAATTATCTTTCAACACATTCAATTTTTTATAAAAAAAAGAGTTGGGGGTTTCATGATGACTGGATTGGAGACATTAAGTTTAAAAACAGAGAACCTGTAAACATAGGAAATGATGTTTGGGTTGGAATAAATTGTTTTGTAAAAGGCGGAGTAACTATTGGTGATGGTTCCATCATTGGAACAGGTTCCATTGTTACAAAAGATGTCCCGCCGTATGCTATTGTTGGCGGAGTACCTGCCAAAGTTATCCGATATCGTTTTTCAGAGGAAATCAGAAAAAGATTATTAGAGATAAAATGGTGGGAGCTGTCGGATGAAGAAATTACAAATGTTCTTCCCGTTTTTCATACAAATGACATTACTATGGAAACATTAAATAAATATTTTCCCCAGTAATTATTATTGATATTAACCCTTATTATATCTGAGAATAAGAATGATGCAACAACTCACTCAAAAGCTAAATAATGGCGAAATGGTAGTTCAGGAAGTTCCGGCACCGCAACTTGGGAAAGGGATGGTGATGGTTAAAAACCACTATTCACTTATAAGCGCCGGGACCGAGGGCTCAACTGTAAAAGCAGCACGTAAAAGTTTGATTGGGAAAGCCAAAGAGCGCCCGCAACAGGTAAAACAGGTGCTTGATGTTTTGAAAAAACAAGGGATTACGCAAACCTACAGGGCAGTAATGAAAAAACTGGATGCCTACTCACCTTTGGGCTACAGTTCGGCCGGCGAGGTTATCGAGGTGTCAGAGGATGTGAAGGATTTTAAGGTTGGAGACCTTGTTGCCTGCGCTGGCCTGGGTTATGCTTCACATGCCGAGGTAATTGCAGTTCCGGTAAATTTATGCGTAAAATTAAAAGACAATGCAGATTTGTCTCAGGCTTGTTACAATACACTTGGTGCAATTGCTTTGCAAGGTGTCAGGCAGGCTGACTTGCGGCTGGGTGAAACATGTGCGGTTATCGGGCTTGGATTAATCGGGCAGTTGGCTTGTCTGGAACTCAAAGCTTCCGGTGTTAGGGTGGTAGGTATTGATGTTGACCCGAATGCTGTAAAAACAGCCGCCAAACATTGTGCTGATTTGGCGCTAACACGAAACACTCCCGGGATAAACGATAAGATTGAGGAATATACCAACGGATTAGGAGTAGATGCAGTCATCATAGCTGCTGCCACTTCGAGCCTCGACCCGGTAAATTTTGCAGGCTCTATAGCACGCAAACGTGGTTCAGTTGTTATCCTGGGAGCAGTACCCACCGGTTTTGATCGTGATCCGGATTACTACAAAAAAGAATTGAGCCTGAAAATGTCGTGCTCCTACGGTCCGGGAAGATACGACCTCAATTATGAAGAAAAGGGAATTGACTATCCGGCGGCCTATGTTCGCTGGACGGAGAAAAGAAATATGGAGGCGTTTCAGGAGTTGTTATCTGGCAAAGCTTTCGATTTGTCGTATTTAACTACCCATGTTTTTAAATTCGAAGATGCACCAAAGGCATACGACATCATAATGAACCGCAGCGAACCATATCTGGGTATCGTGTTAAAATATGATGT
>JAFGDX010000047.1 GCA_016931875.1 Prolixibacteraceae bacterium | reverse complement strand
TGTCCCTGGATTACAGGGCTTTGATTGGTATTTGTATTTTCAGATGTTGTTTTAATAAGGATTTTTGATGTAAAAGGTTGCAGGGTAATACTGCCGGAAACCTGTTTTCCATCAAGATCTTTGTAAATTGTTTTTTCGAGGGTTATTGTTTTGGCTTGTTTTGTATCGTTGTAAAAAAGCTCTTCTGTTTCTCCTTTGGCCAATGGCGAATTGTCAAAAGTGGAATGTGTATCTTTTTTGGTAAGAGATTTCCATTGATCGAAGGTTCTGTCACCGCCTCCATGAGAAAAAGGCGCAGATTCATAATGATCTATATAAGTATTGTAATCACACGATACTGAAGATTCCATTTTAAAAATCATATGCTGATGACTATTTTTCCACCACACAAAATTTCCGGTTCTGTTGGTAAGGTAGAATAGATTGTTTTGAATAGTATTAACCGCTTTCACCCCTGAAATTCTAACAGCAAGCAGGGCATCCATCACTGTATTGTTTGAAACTTCTATTGCCCCGGCGTCATGAAGACAAATACCGCTACTCGCCCCGGAAACGAGGTTATTTTTTATCTGTATATGATGTGTGTTATTGTCCATGTAAATGCCGTACCCTGTATTATATGAATGAGTAAATCCTTCGCTGTTTCCGTGAACATTTAATATAATGTTGTGAAGAACTTCAGAACCTTTGGAACCGGGTGCCGAGTAATTGCTCCCGTTGTAAGTATATATTCCTGCTCCATCATCCAAAACCTGGCAGGCTCCATTAATATAATTGTAACTAATTAAACAATTCTGCCCTTTCCAGTTAATTCCGTTGTATCCTGAATTAATTATGCGGTTGTAAGTAGTTTTTATATCATTTCCGCGTAGATACATTCCACTTCCAAAGTTATCACCAGCGGTGGCTGTTTTATTGATGTTATCCAAAAGTCCGGTTCCCTGAACCAGGTTATCGGAAATCACGGATGAATTGCTGTAAAGTCTGATTCCGTTCGTATTGGCATTGTATATTTTATTGTTGGTGATGGTTGTTGCAGAAGAACCGCCACTGGGAATGTGAATTCCATGTTCGTCGGGGGCAACAATGTTATTATTATGGATGGTAATATAGTCTCCGTTGTTGATATAAATTGCATCGGTGGAACTGTGGAGTATGGCAAGGTTTTCCACCTTTACGTAGTTTTTGGAAGATATATTTATACCATTATCAAGAATAGCTCCTCTAATCGTATGGTTTCCAGGAGAATCTCCGGATGGTGTCCAAAGGTAAACGGTACCTGATGCAGCATCATAATACCATTCTCCCGGAGAATCGAGAAATTCAAGTTTGTCAGCCAGGAAGAACCCTTCACCTGCACCCAGACTTCCGTATGGAGCACTGTTAATGGTTAGTGTTTGCGAACTGGAAGCGGTTACCGTTTTGGAATAGATAGTAAATGCAGTACTTCTGCCCACCCAAGCAGCTCCGGTATAGTTGATACCGGAATTCAAACCTGAGCTTGAAAATTTGGTAGACCCAAGTACTGAAGTAACACTTAAGTACCCTGAGTTAGGGTACCGGGCCAGTTTCGCCCTGTTACCGTCGATAAAAATTTGTTTAATCTCTTTACCGAATGTGGCTTTGTAAATATTCCCTGAATGTTTTGTCCAGCCGGTAATTTCCTCCGAGGCATATATCTTCGGGTCCTCCCCTGTTCCGTATGCTCCGTAAACAACGGGGCTTCCGGCTGTTCCCGATCCATTAACGGTAAGCGTGCCTACCCAGTGGTCTCCCCGGCTGAAAAGAACCTGGTCTCCCGGTTTCGGTGTAAAACTGTTTACCTTGTTCAGAGAACGCCAGGCCTCGGAAGGACTGGTCCCCGACTTGCTGTCGTCGCCGCTTGAACTCACATAATAAACTGTTGCAAAACTAACGCTGCTGAATAGCATTAGAAAGAAAAGGAATACATACTTTTTGTATAAAATCAGATTTCTTTTTTGAATTAAATCCCTACCACTCAACAAAACATATGTTGAGCGTAATTTTAAACGCACCATGGACATATTTAACAATATAATTACAAAACTAGATTTTAACTCTCTAACGGCACAAATATAGAAAAAAGTATTCTCTGCGAAATAAGTTTCAATAACATAGGAAGTTAGAGTAGTAATTTATTTTTAAAATTTAGCATAATATTCAAAATTTGAAACTGTAGAATAATTAGATTCTATTTTAGAATAAATTGGAGTAATTTTATAATTTACGTCTGTTTTTTGGTCTGAAAGGAACATGTCTGAAAGGAGATATTGTTCAGTTTCAAACGATGGATAAATTAAAAAAACCATTGCCGAAGATCGGATGATTCAATTATAATTTTCTAAAATAATTACTAAAAAGTCTAACGATTTTTCTATTGAATTTTACGCTTACCGGAAGTACATCATCGTCTTGTTAAACAATAAATTTAAAACAAAAAAAACGTAATTTATAATCAATCTAAATAGTATATGTATGCAAAAATACTTTTTGTTCTGTTAAGGATGAAATCCGGATTGACATAATGTTAAACAAAGTGAATGAAATGATAAAATATGGCGATATTTTCGGCTTTTGAGCAGTGGTTCTTTTTTATAGTAACTCTGATTTTGAAATGAAATGTATTACTATAGCTTTTTTTAATTTTACCGGGCTGTTTTGCCCGACAAAGTGCAGCAATTTGTAAAAAGCAGGATTTGTGCATGGATATAAATAAAGAAGGATGGTTTTGCCATCCTTCTTTATTTTAAATATTTTTATTTGTTATGCCTGACCTGCTGAACCCAACACATTTTGGTTTTTGTGTTTGTACAGCTCTTTTAATGAGTCGCGGGCGGGGCCCAAATATTTTCGCGGGTCAAATTCGCCGGGTTTTTCAGCCATTACTTTCCGGATTGCTGCGGTCATTGCCAAACGGCCGTCAGAATCAATATTAATTTTGCAAACGGCTGATTTGGCCGCCCTGCGCAACCATTCTTCCGGAATGCCAACCGCATCTTTCAGTGCGCCGCCATATTTGTTGATAAGGGCCACCTGCTCTTGCGGAACAGACGAAGAACCATGAAGAACAATCGGGAAACCCGGAATACGTTTTTCAATTTCTTCCAGAATATCGAAACGTAACATTGGCGGAACTAAAATGCCGTCTTCGTTGCGGGTGCACTGTGCCGGTGTAAACTTGTTTGCTCCGTGAGAAGTTCCGATAGAAATGGCCAGTGAATCGACCCCCGTTTTGGCCACAAAATCTTCCACCTCTTCCGGGCGGGTATACGTTGATTTTTCGGCCACCACATCATCTTCAACTCCGGCTAAAACACCCAACTCACCTTCCACGGTTACATCGTGGGCATGAGCATATTCCACCACTTTTTTGGTTAACGCCACGTTTTCTTCATACGAATGGTGTGAACCATCAATCATTACTGAAGAAAAACCATTGTCAATACAATCCTTGCAAAGCTCGAATGTGTCGCCATGATCCAGATGGAGAACAATCGGAACTTCGCAACCCAGTTCCTTTACATATTCAACGGCACCCTTGGCCATGTTACGCAGCAACGTGGCATTGGCATATTTGCGCGCTCCTGAAGAAACCTGCAAAATAACCGGTGATTTTGTTTCAACACAAGCCTGCAGAATTGCCTGCAATTGTTCCAGATTATTAAAATTGTATGCAGGAATAGCATACCCGCCTGCAACGGCTTTGGCAAATAATTCTTTACTATTTACCAACCCTAAATCTTTGTAACTTATTGCCATTTTATTTTGAGTTAGATTTGATTTTTAATTTTTGCAACGTGAATGTAGTTAAAATTCAATAATTCAATCCGCTTTAAAAAGTGCAGATCATAAAATTTAACTTTAATATTGGGTTGAAGATAGCACGATTTCAGAACAACTGTTTTTGCTTTGCAGGAATGAATTAATGAATTGTTAATCAGGAATATTAAATAATGAAGAATTTAATCTTCGTTAACACCTGAATTTTGCAACGCCAAAACTGAAATCGTAATTTTGTGTTGTTTAATGCAGTCAATAATAAATTAAATAGTTGAAATTATGGGAAAAATAGCTGAAACAGTTAAAGCGGGTGTGGTTACCGGATCCGATTTACAGTTTATTTTCAAAGTAGCAAAGGAAAACCAGTTTGCACTTCCGGCAGTAAATGTTGTAAGTTCATCTTCAGTAAACGCAGTTATGGAAGCCGCAAAACTGGTAAATGCTCCGGTTATCATTCAGTTTTCAAACGGTGGCGCTGTTTTTAATGCAGGAAAAGGGTTAAAACTGGAAGGGCAGGAAGCGGCCATTTTGGGCGCAGTTGCCGGTGCAAAACACATTCATACCCTGGCCGAAGCCTATGGTGTGCGTGTTATTTTACATACCGACCACGCCGCTAAAAAATTGCTTCCCTGGATTGACGGTTTGCTGGATGCCAGCGAAAAACATTTTGCCGAAACCGGAAAACCATTGTTTAGTTCACACATGCTCGACCTTTCAGAAGAACCGCTGGAAGAAAATATCGAAATCAGCAAAAAATACCTGGAAAGAATGAGCAAAATGGGAATGACCCTTGAAATTGAACTGGGAATTACCGGCGGTGAAGAAGACGGCGTTGACAACACCGGCGTTGACAGTTCAAAATTATATACCCAGCCCGAAGAAGTTTGCTATGCTTATGAAGAGTTAAGCAAAATCAGCCCCAATTTTACCATTGCTGCTTCGTTTGGCAATGTGCACGGGGTTTACAAACCGGGCAACGTAAAACTTACACCAAAAATTCTGGACAACTCGCAGAAATATATTCAGGAAAAACTGGGCACCGAAGAAAAACCGGTGAACTTTGTTTTCCACGGCGGCTCCGGTTCTTCTCATGAAGAAATTCGCGAAGCCATTTCCTACGGAGTTATTAAAATGAATATTGATACCGATACGCAGTGGGCTTACTGGAAAGGTGTACGTGATTTTGAAGAAGCCAACCACGGTTATTTGCAAGGACAAATTGGTAACCCGGAAGGAGAAGACAAACCCAACAAAAAATTCTACGACCCGCGTGTTTGGGTTCGCAAAGCCGAAGAGTCGATGATTGCCCGTTTAAAAGTTGCTTTTGATGACTTAAATGCAGTTGACAGCATTTAACGATTAAATTCAATACTTCAAAAACCGTTTCCCTTTTTTGGGAGGCGGTTTTTTTTATGAGAAAAACCGTGTGTGCCAACTCTTTTACCGGCACCCCCGCACTACGTGTTCAAAGCCGGGAGGTATTCTGTCCGACGAATAGAAACGTTCGCAAACATGACCCTTGCATTAAACGGCTCAAAAAAACAGGACTTCAAAAAATATGAAGTCCTGCATTTACTTAATCAAACTATTACTATCGAATTGAGTTAAGTTAACCCCAAAGGTTACTTACCCAAATCTTTTATTCTGATATTTTTAAATTTTAATTCCGAACCGTGGCCTAAAAACCCGATGTATCCTTTTTCGCGCTCCAGTCCGGGGTGGTCATTTCCGTCAAGTGTGCCGTTTTTGCTGGCCTCTTTAATATCACCATCCAGTATGGTTTCGCCATTCAGAATAATTTTGATTTTTGAACCCTGAACAATTACTTCTTCTGAATTCCATTCACCCACCGGATTCAGGAAACCACGTTTGGCAGGAATTACTCCGTAAACAGAGCCATGATACTGATACTCGTGCAGGTTGGCGTAAATGGGCGCTGTGTTGTCCAGTATCTGCAATTCCATTCCCACGTAAGCGGCATCGCCTTCAAGCGGCGCCCTGATTCCCAGTCCGTTATTTGCCCCGGGTGTCAGCTGAAAGTCGAAACGGAAAACAAAATCGCTGTATTCTTTTTCAGTAAATAAATTTCCGTGTCCGCCACGTTCAGGGTTTACAACCAATTCGCCGTTTTCGGCATAGTAATCGGTTTTGTTTCCCTGCCAGCCATCCAGGTTTTTCCCGTTAAAAAGCGAAACAAAGCCGTTGGCAATTTCTTCGTCGCTCAGTCCGATGTGGTCGGTATTGATTTCGCGCACATAAATGTCGCGGAAAGCCAGTTCGTTGCCATGCGCCTGTAATTCAAT
>JAFGDX010000424.1 GCA_016931875.1 Prolixibacteraceae bacterium | reverse complement strand
GTAACAACAAAAGGGTATATTTTGAATTTAAACACCGTCTTGCCAACGGGCAAATAAGAGATGTTGAGGTTTTTTCCAGCAGAATCGAGTATAAAGGAGAAGAAATGTTACATAGCATCATTCACGACATTACAGAAAAAAAACGGTTGATGAATGAACTAATTGATGCCAAAGAGAGAGCGGAAGAAAGTGATCGCTTAAAATCTGCATTTCTGGCCAACATGAGCCACGAAATAAGGACACCTTTAAACGGAATTGTTGGTTTTACCAGTTTATTGACCAATGAAAAAAACCTTTCGGAGACAGACAAACAGAGTTATTCCCGGATTATTAATAAAAGTACCGAAGGGTTGCTGAAAATTATTAATGATATTCTCGATATTTCAAGACTGGAAACCGGAAAAACGATTATTGAACAAAAAGTATTTGATGTCGGGAAAACACTTTCGTCTTTATATTTAATTTTTAATAAAAAACTGAAAGAAGCTGGAAAAGAAAATGTTAAACTAATTCAAAATGAGTTTCCGCAAAAAGTTCAGTTAAATACTGATGAAAACCGGCTGATTCAGATTTTTTCCAACCTTCTTGATAATGCACTTCGTTTTACGCATAACGGAAGCATTAAATTTGGTATTTCTGAAATAAAAAACGGGCACGTTGAATTTTTTACTTCAGATACAGGAATCGGAATATCGAAAGAAAAACAACAAATGGTTTTTGAAAGTTTTATTCAGGCTGATTCAGGAATGACAAGAAGTTATGGGGGAACGGGGTTGGGACTGACCATTGTTAAAAAATTGGTTGATTTGCTGGGTGGAAAAATAGTCCTGGAATCAGAGCTGGGGAAAGGGAGTCGATTCTCATTTAGTTTGCCCTGTTTGTTATTGGACGGTGAGCAAAATGAAGAGGTGACAAACCATGAAAAAATATATGAATCAACACATACTAAAACAGATACAAAAACTAAAATTCTTATTGTTGAGGACGACAAAGTAAGTCGCTTATATTTCAAACAGATTTTGTCGAAGCATTATAAAAAATTATTTTTTGCTGAAACAGGGGAACAGGCATTAAAGCTATACAGTGCTGAATCTCCCGATATTGTTTTAATGGATATTGGTCTTCCTGATATGAATGGATTGGAAATAGTAAAAAGAATCAGGGAAAAGGACCAGAGAGTAAAAATAATTGCTCAATCCGCTTATGCTATGACAGGCGATAAGGAAAAAGCTTTCGATGCAGGATGTAACGATTTTATTACAAAACCGGTGGAAGTAGAGTTACTTTTAAGCAAATTATTTAAAAATTGAAGTGTTTCAGTTCATAGTTTTGTTAGATAATTCTGTAAAGTAAAGGTATCATCATTTGCTAATACAAGTCCTTGTGCCTTTGGTAACACCATTACCGTCATTTTTCCAAACCCGTCCGAAACATTTGTTTCATTCAGTAATCATCAGCATGGATGCAACAGAATATACTTCGTTTCGCTTAACCTTCTGTGTTTTCGAATAAACCACTCTGCATTTCTTCAGGAATAACAGCAGTAAATACTAAATAATACAAAGCGACCAAAAAAAGGGCTATAAAAGCCCTTCATCCGCGAAGCTCATGTAACCTTCACCGGTAATAATCAGATGGTCTAAAAGTAACAGACCAACGGCTTTGCAGCCATCTTTCAGTTTTTGAGTAATTGCAATATCTGCCTGGCTGGGTTTTCGGCTGCCACTCGGATGATTGTGAGACAACATCACCGACGAACAGTTCGCTTTCAAGGCTGTTTGCAGGATAATCCGTATATCAACCACAGTACCGTCAAGCCCGCCTTTGCTGATGCAGCTTATTCCAAGCACGCGGTTGGCACGGTTCAGGAACAACACGTTCACTTCCTCGTGGTGTTCCATACAATTTTTATGTGCCTCGGCAAATATCTGCGAGGCATCTTTTGAACATTTAACAACAAAACGTTCTGAAGCTTTTACCTTGTCTTTATACGACACTGTAATTTCCGGAATGGAGAAATAATCAACTTTCATAATGCAAAAATTTTAATGATTCAACACTAATTTTTTGCTTTCACCACACAGGTAATCAGTGACTTCGCGCAAGGTTTTTACAAAGAATACTACCCGAAGGTGTGGAGATTGTTTGTAAAACCCGCAGGGCATTGACCTTGCAGCTTGTCAGTGATTTACCTGTAGCTTTGCCGGAAAATTAGTGGGGAGAAACTGTCATTAAAGGGCTTTTTGTTACTTTTTCTCCGCTCAGGTGACCGGGCTCATGGAAAAAGTAACGGGCGGTTTGATCCGCCCGTTTGGTTACTTCAAATTTTTTAACTTTTTAAGTTGGGATAACATATACCTGTGATTTTCCCCTACCGTTTGTCCCGATGGCATTTTGTACGGACTGTCTTTGCAAAGCTTACATTGCTCAATTGCTTTGTCCAAATCCGTTACCTCAATGCTTGCTCCTGTAATATCAGTTATTGTTGTCTTCATTGTCTTACATTTTTTTCGTTTTATACCAATTATCAGAATAGTTCTCACCCTGTAAAGAAAACACACCGGTTAAGCCGCTGTTATCCGCAAATTGTTTGGCTTCCAGGATAGAGTCAAATTCGCCCAACTTTCGGAACCCGATAAACAGTTTGAACATTTTACTTCTTTTTTCCAGCCATTTATCACGACGACTCCGGCACTCTCCCAAAGTTGGGGCCACTGTTAAAAACAGTTCCCCGTCAGTGTGCCGGTAATCGTATTGGTAAAATGTTTGATTTGGGCGGTGTGCCGGACGAAATGTTGTATAGTTTTCATTGCCTTGTGCACATGTTGAACATCCATTATCATTAATTGAATCGTTGGTTTTCATTGTT
>JAFGDX010000423.1 GCA_016931875.1 Prolixibacteraceae bacterium | reverse complement strand
TGCAGAGGAAATTGAAACGGGTTTGGAACTTGAGAACTGGATGATTAACGAAGGAATATGGCAGGATAATATAGAAAATGAATCGGAATTAGTTGTTGAACACTGGATGATTTGCAAAAACATTTGGAAATAGTTGAATAGTGCTTTGAAGGTCCGATTTTTATAAAGGCTGTGAGAAATCACCGCCTTCTCTGCGTAAAGAATCCTTTTTAATTCATTCCAAAGTTTTGGCAGTCTGTTACTTATGTTTCATAATCGGATTACAGGGGAATTTAGTTTTTGAAGCAAAACAACCTGTTTCAAATATTGATAAAACTGCTTTGCAGGAAGGAAAAAATACGATTTAAAAAAAAGACCAGTAACAGATACATCCCTTTTTAATTAGGACATACCTGTCCGTCTTTCGGTTTTCTGATTACCTTTTAGTATCGTCTTTTGTTGTAGCCACTGCCACCCCTGTTGTTTTGCGGGCCACTGTTTCTTTCGGTCCTGGGGCGGGCGACATTTACTACAATGGTTTTGCCTTCAAACTCGGTATCGTTCAATTCGTCAATGGCCTTTTGTCCTTCGGCATCATCCGTCATTTCAACAAAACCAAAACCACGCGAACTCCCGGTGTATTTGTCGGTGATAACGTTTGCCGATGTTGCTTCTCCATATTCTGCAAATAATTCTTTTAAGCTTTCACTTGTTGTGTTGTAGCTTAGATTTGAAACATAAATATTCATCTCTTTTTTGTTTTTATGTGAATAATAAAATTTTTGTATTTAAGCCAAAACAGGATTAAGTTTTCTTCCTGTCAGCCGTTGTATATTCCGAACCATCATGTGTTCGTCCTGTGAACAGAATGAAAGAGCTGTTCCGGTCTGCCCTGCACGTCCGGTACGCCCAATTCGGTGAACGTACGTTTCTGCCACATCGGGCAGGTCATAATTTATTACCAGCTCCAGATTGACAACATCAATTCCTCTTGCCGCAATATCAGTTGCCACAATAACACGGGTTTTTTTTGATTTAAAATTGCTTAGCACCCGTTGCCGGGCTACTTGCGATTTGTTTCCGTGGATGGCTTCACATTCAATTCCGTTTTTCTTCAATATGCGGGCAATTTTATCTGCTCCGTGTTTTGTGCGCGAAAAAACCAGTACCGATTTATTCCGCTCTTGCCGGAGCAGGGAAACCAAAAGTTGGTTTTTTTTCTGTCTTTCCACATAATACAGGTGTTGTTTAATCATATCAGCAGCCGATGAAACCGGAATAATTTCTATCCTTACCGGGTTTCGTAATATCGACTGAGAAAGAGTGGCAATGGCAGCAGGCATGGTGGCCGAAAAAAACAGCGTTTGTTTTTGTTTGGGTAACATGGGCAACAAACGCTTAATGTCGTGAATAAATCCCATATCCAGCATCCGGTCTGCCTCGTCGAGAACAAAATGGCGAATATGACTGAGCGAAATATGCCCCTGATTGATGAGGTCGAGTAATCGTCCGGGAGTAGCCACAAGAATATCTATTCCGTGTCTTAATTTATCTACCTGCGGACGTTGATTCACACCTCCAAAAACAACGGTATGTCGAAGGCTGGTGTATTTGGCATAATTTCTAAAACTTTCATCAATTTGAATGGCCAATTCCCTTGTGGGGGTAAGTATTAGTGCTTTTATTTCGTGTCTTCGTTCCTGAGCCCGGGCTTCATCGAGTTGTTGTATAATTGGAATTGCAAAGGCAGCAGTTTTACCTGTGCCGGTTTGAGCTATTCCCAACAAGTCGTGGCCTTCAAGTGCCGGCGGGATTGCCTTCTCCTGAACAGGAGTAGGATTTTCATATTTTTTGTTTGTCAGGGCCCTAAGTATCGGCTCTGAGATATTCAATTCTTTAAATGTCATAATTTGTTTGTCTGCATTTCAATGCAGGTTTGTTTTAATAATTAATCATAATGAAAAAAGGCAAAGATATTGGAGATAACAGGTCCGGGTAAAACCCTTCTCTATCACAAATAATTATATGCCTTCTGTTGATAATCTGTTTTGGGCAATGGTAAATTCGTCTTTTAGTTTCTGGATTACTTCCTTCACACTGCTTATTTTTTCTGAAAGATAGGCATTGGCTCCGGCAAAAGCGTAACCTTTGTCCATATTCCCTTTGGCGGCATTGTACAGAGCCAGAATAATACAGTATGGGCTTTTCGTATAGTCACAGGTTTTTATACAATGAAACGGACAGCCTTTGGGCTGCTGTTTTCCTTCGTTTACACTGCGGATAAAATTGCTGTCTAAAGCGCGTCCGGGCATTCCCACCGGGCTTTGGATGATTATTGTGTTTTTTTGTGAAGAATCGACATATACCTGTTTGAACACCGGCGAAGCATCGCATTCGGCAGTGGGAACAAAAAGGCTTCCGATTTGCACCCCTGCAGCTCCGAGTTTCATAAAGCGCAAAATATCTTCACCTGTTGAGATTCCCCCGGCGGCAATTACAGGAATCTCCTTTTTATCACTGTATTGGGATGCTATTGAAACCACTTCGGGAACCAGGCGTTCCAGCGAATACTCTTCGTTCTCAATCTGTTCTTTTTTGAATCCCAGGTGTCCTCCGGCTTTGGGGCCTTCAACAACCAGGGCGTCTGGCAGATAATTGTAATTAGCCAGCCATTTCTGACAGATAATTTTTGCGGCCCGGGCCGACGAAACAATTGGTACCAGCAGCGTTTTGCTGTCGGGTGTGAGAAATGATGGCAAATCTAACGGTAACCCCGCACCTGAAAATATTACATCTGCTTTTTCTGCGATTGAGGTGCGTACCATATCGGCAAAATTCGATAACGCAACCATAATGTTTACGCCAATACTTCCTTTGGTGAGTTCACGCGCTTTGCGTAACTCTTCCTTTAAACCCCAAATGCTGTCTTTTACATAGTCTGCCGGAGTTCGTTTGTATAACAATCCCAACCCGGCACTTGAAATTACACCAATCCCACCTTCATTGGCAACGGCAGAAGCCAGTCCTGAAAGGGAAATACCTACACCCATGCCTCCCTGAATAACAGGGAACCTGATTTTTTTATTTGCTGAAAAAAATGATTTGTCCATATATTTAAAAAGTGTGTCACGAAAATTGTGCAGCACACTTCGCGACCAGTTTATCTAAACAAGAAAGTTGATTTTGATGTCGATTTGACGATGAGAGATTCGCTAACCTGAAGCGAAACAAAGCATTGTAAATAACGATTTCAATAAAAACCTGATTGTCAAGGCTGCAAAGATATCAAATTATTTGGTACAATATAATATATGCAGGTATTTGACTTGTTTTATATAATCGCATCAAAATTTTTATGAAATAGTTATTAGTATTTCCACTTATTGGCCAGCGCCACCAGCGAAAGCATTACCGGCACTTCAACCAAAACCCCAACTACAGTTACCAGTGCTGCTGGCGATTGCAACCCAAACAGGGCAATCGCAACAGCAATGGCCAGTTCAAAAAAATTGCTGGCGCCAATCATGGCTGCCGGTGAACAAATGGCATGTGGCAATTTCAGCTTTCGGCCGCCAAACCAGGCAATAAAAAAGATAAAATAGGTTTGAATGACCAGCGGAACAGCCACAAGCAAAATAATCAGCGGATTACTGGTAATGTTGGTTCCCTGAAATGCAAAAAGCAACACCAGTGTTACCAGCAAAGCAATAATGGAAACAGGCTTGAATTTTGGCAGGAATATTTTGGCAAACCAAATCCCGCCCTTTTTTCTGATTAAAATTTTATGGGTAATATATCCTGCCACCAGCGGTACTACCACAAATACAACCACACTGGCCAACAATGTATCGTACGGAATTTGTATGTTGGTAATTCCGAGCAGCAGCCCAACAATTGGTACAAACGCCACCAGAATAATCAGGTCGTTTACCGAAACCTGCACCAGCGTGTAGTTGGGGTCGCCATCGGTAAGGTAACTCCACACAAAAACCATGGCTGTACAGGGTGCCGCTCCCAGTAAAATTGCCCCGGCAATGTATTCACCGGCCTGTTCGGGTGAAATAATGGCTGCATAAATTTTTGTAAAGAAAATCCAGGCAAAAAAGGCCATGGTGAAAGGTTTTACCAGCCAGTTCACTACCAGTGTCAGGATTAATCCTTTGGGGCGTTTACCTACATTTTTGATGCTGGAAAAATCAACCTGGAGCATCATGGGGTAAATCATCAGCCAGATTAAAATGGCAACCGGAATATTTACACGAAAAACTTCGAGATTACTTAAAACCTGAATACTGTCGCCTGCAAAATAACCAATTCCAATACCCGCAGCAATGCACAATGCAACCCAAAGTGTTAAATATTTTTCAAAAAGGCCGATTTGTTTTTTTTGTTTTTCCATTGGAATTATTTGTCAGCAGTAACGGTTATGCTGAAGATTCCGGTTCCTGATTGCCTGAAGTCCCCGATTTCTTTTTCCCCCAAATAATTTTTAAGGATGGAATCGGGAATTTCAATGGGTTTTTCCTTTTTGATATCGATATCCGAAAATCTCTGTTCTTTAATTATTTTCAGGTAATCAACCTTCTGCAAAGCTCCGGAAACACAACCGGCATACATTTCAGCAGCCTCTTTTAAACCTGCCGGAAGTTGGCCACTCAGCACAATATCCGAAATACAAAAATGCCCGCCGGGTTTCAAAACGCGGTACATTTCGGCAAAAGCCTTTTGTTTATTGGGAACCAGGTTGAGAACACAATTGCTGATAACCACATCAAACCTGGAATCGGGCAGGGGCATTTCTTCAATGTCGCCTAGAATAAATTCGATGTTGGTAAAATTTGTTTTAGCTACATTTTGCTGCGCTTTCCGAATCATTTCTTCTGTAAAATCAAGGCCGGTAATATGGCCACTTTCTCCAACAATACTGCGTGCCACAAAACAGTCGTTTCCGGCTCCCGAACCCAAATCAAGCACTGAATCACCTGGTTTTATTCCGGCAAATTCAGTGGGCAAACCGCAACCAAGGCCCAAATCGGCATCCGGATTATGACCTTCTACCTGTGTGTATTCATCACCAATCATGCTGAATTCGAGGTCGCCGCAGCATCCTGATGTTCCGCAACATCCCTGTTGTTGTTTCAGCAAACTGCTCTGGCTGGCTATTGAACCGTACTTTTCTTTAACAATTCCTTTTAAATCTTCTGCTTTCATTTGATTAATTCATTAATTTGTTAATTCGATGATTCGGTAATGTTTCAATTCGATAATGTGAAAATGGAACAAAGACTATAGCCGATATGATGTTTTAAATTGTCGAATTGTCATATTGGTTAATTATTGAATTGATTACTGCGTTTTGAAGTCCCAATTATTTTGAGATGATTTTTTTGATTGGTTCCAAATCTGCAAGCAGAGGGGTTGAGTCAGGTAGTTTATTTGAATGTTTACAAAGCAATAACCAATATTCCGTTTCCTCCACTTCTTTTGCAGAAATCTTGAATTTATGAATGAAATCAGCTTTGCTTTCAGCATTCTGAGCCTCTCTGGCGTTTGCTCCTATCGAAGTTCCTGATTTAAAAAGTTGATTGGAAAGTGCAAATTTCCTCGATCCATCAAGTTCATCACAGAAATCAATTATTTTTATTGAAAAATCAAAAGTCAGGTTAATGATTACATTTTCTTTGAATTCATTGTTCATTCTAAAAAGTATTAAAGGTTAATATTCAGTCTTTTCGTTAATTGCCGAATTGTCTCATTTTTAAATTGTCTCATTGATTCATTGTCGAATCGTCAAATCATTTCATCGTCGAATAGATTCATTGTAAAATTTCCAAAAAGCCACCTTTATCTCGTCGCGAACGCGGTAGTATTCACTTTGAATAAATTCCGGTGTTCCGGTGGCATGTGACGGATCGTCGAAACCAATGTGCAGCCGGTGTTTTACTTTTCCCGGAAAAGCCGGGCAATTTTCGTTGGCACCACCGCAAACGGTAATTACATAATCCCACTCGTCATATAAATATTTTTCAACCGGATCGGAAGTGTGGTGGCTGATATCGATACCAATTTCCTTCATCACTTCCACCGCTTTGGGATTGAGTTTTCCGGAAGCTTCGGTACCTGCTGATTCCACTTCCAAACGTTCATCGAACGACTTTAAAAAGCCGTGTGCCATCTGGCTGCGGCAACTGTTTCCGGTGCATAAAATCAATACTTTCATTTTATTCACATTTGTAATATTCAAGTTTTATGGTATTTAAAAACGATTGCAGTGAATCTTTCAGTTCCTGCATTTTTTCAGGGTCGAGACAATATTTGGTTTTTACGCCTTGAATGTGCCCCTGAATTAACCCTGCATTTTTTAATTCTTTTAAATGCTGGTTAACCGTGGTTCTACCCAGTGGTAATTCATCCGAAATATCACCTGTGATACACGATTGGGTTTCAGAAAGAAATTGCAGGATACGCAAGCGGGCAGGATGTGCCAGTGCTTTAAAAAGAATTGCCTTTTCTGCCAATTCCGTGTCGAATAATTCTGTTTTTGACTGTACCATCTTAATTTATTTGACGCAAATATACGTCAAATAAATTAAACAACGTATTCATACGTCAAATAATTTTTCTGAAAAAAACAGAAAGTTATTTAACTGAATATTTTTGATTAAAGCGCCGGGGAAATCCAGTGGGAAATGTATTTTTTTAAAAAATTAATTCACCGGAAGCGGACTCCCTACTGCTATATCACAACGGTGGAATGGTTGCCCGTGCGGCGGATTCAGTTTCGGCGGAGTTGTATTTGTCATGGCCGGAGCAGAGGTGTTGTTTGCCCTGGCATTGTTGAGGCGTGCAGCATTTTCCAGGGTTGGCGCTGTTCCGGTTCTGTTAATTACAGGTGTAGTTTTGGCTGGCGGAGCTGCATTCAACGGGCTGCCAACCGGGATATCACACCGGTGGTAAGGCTGTCCGTGTGGTGGATTCAGCTCCGGTGCCCCTGTATTAATTGCTTGTGCATTAGTAACATTTGCTGTATTTTTTTCAGCGGGAGAGATTTCTGTCCCCTTCACATTTGCACTTGTATTGGCTGGTGCAGCAGAATTTTGTGGTAGTGGACTTCCTACCGGGATATCGCAACGATGAAACGGTTGTCCGTGTGGAGGGTTCATCATAACCGTTTCACCGGTTTGTTCAGTTTCAGTAGGTTGGGTCTCCTGAGCAGGTGGAACCGTTGCAGGAATTTCAGGTTCAACCATGGTTTTCAAGGTTTGAATCTGCTGCTGTACCTGTTCCTGTTGCGATTCTTTCGGCGATGGTGCGCACGAAATCATTGTTCCCCAAACAACCAAAACGGCTAAAACAATACTATTTTTTATTGATAATTGCTGACTTAAATTTTTCACTTTTTCGTTATTTGCATTCATAGATGCCTTAAACCTAACTTAATTTTTTGGAATAACAATAAAAAGGTAGAATTGTCTTCATTTTGAAAAGTCTCTGAATACAAACATTGTAAACATTTGTTTGCAAATAAAGCAGCCGGATTTAATTAACCTCAGGCAGAATGCAGTTTTGGAAAAAAGACGAATGAAATGTGTAAGTAATTTTTCGATTTTTTTTGTTTAAACTGTTAAAGTATTTATCAAACGTGGGTTTCTGTGTGGGTGTTCCGGGGTGCAACCAGAAATTATAATTCCGGTTACAAATCGGTACACTCAGGAACAGAGTACCCGGCTGACGTGGGGAAATAATATTTACGTTCAACTACGGTTTGATCTTTCCAAACAACCCCATCAGTTTTGTGTTCAATATATTTCTGATTTCTGCTTCGTTTTCGCCGATGGGTTTTACGGGAATCAAATCGATTACTTCGGCAGGTGTTAATCCTGATTTATAATAGATTTTCAACGCTTTTTTCAGGCTTGAATAAACCGCTTTTTTGGCTTCTTTTTCAGTTAAACCGGTTTCGATTGCAATGTTTTCCATCTCCTGCCACTGAAACCAAAAATAGGTGGGCAACATGGCTGAAACAATGGCGTAACTTTCGAGTTTTGCTTCGTCGGTTTCAAAAGTTTTACCCAGTTTTTTCAGGAGTTTCAGCAATTGTTTTTTCTCTTTTTCATTGAAACCGGCGGCAAAAGTAACCGGATTAAATCCTTCATTAATAAACGATGTAGCGTTCGGAATCATCTTTCCCAGTTTATTCGTTGGAAGAATTGATGCCATTTTTTCGAGCGTAATTTTTGGCGCCAGCGAAATAACCGTTGTTTTTTCAGAAACAGCATCTTTAATGGACTGCAGGGTTTCCATCATTAACGGCGGATGCACAGCCAGAAAAACGATTTTCTGAGAAGCAGCTTCGGCCTGCGAGGCAGCAGGTTCAACCTCCGGAAATTCGGTTTGCAATGCTTTTAAAGTTTCGGCATTGGGTTCATAAACTGTAACATTTTCGG
>JAFGDX010000422.1 GCA_016931875.1 Prolixibacteraceae bacterium | reverse complement strand
CTTCATGTGGTGTATGGCCTGCGCACCATCCAACAAAACGGGAACATTTTCTGAATGAGCAATTTTGATAATCTCTTCAACAGGGTTAACAACCCCCATGGCGTTTGAAACCATGGTAACGGCAAGCAGGCGAGTGCGAGGCGATAGCAGTGCAGGGATTTCTTCAACTTTTAACCGGCCTGAACTGTCGAAAGGTATAATTTTTAAACTGGCTTTTTTCCGTTTGCACAAAAGTTGCCAGGGTACAATGTTGGAATGGTGTTCCATTTCGGAGATCAAAATCTCGTCTCCTTCGTTAACAAATGCTTCTCCAAACGAATAGGCAACAAGGTTGATGCTTTCGGTGGCTCCCTTGGTGAATAAAATTTCTTCGCGCGAAGGAGCATTAATAAATTCTTTTACTTTGTCGCGGACTTTTTCATATTCCGCAGTTGTTTTGTTGCTAAGGTAATGTGCGCCGCGGTGGGGGTTCCCTTTATACCCGTTGTAAACATCTTCCATCGCTTTCAGAACACTGCGCGGGGTTTGGCTTGTTGCCGCGTTATCGAAGTATATGTAGGGTTTTCCGTAAATTTGTTGCTCCAATATCGGAAAGTCTTTTCTTATGGATTGAATATCTAAACTCATGCTGCAAAATTAACGTATTTATCCGGAAATAGTTTTGGCTTTTATCCATTGTTCAGAATTCTGATTGCTGAACCCTGCATTTATTAAACAGTTTCTGGCATTTATTTATTTTATTTTTGAAAAATCATTAAATATCCTTTATTTGAAGTTGGAAATAAAATCAAGGAATTTCAATTAATAATAAATTAAAACCATTTGCAATGAATTCTACGCTTATCATTATTATCGCGGCTGTAGTGCTCTTGTTCCTATTTTTAATAGGAATGTACAATAACCTTATCCGCAAACGCAACGAAGTAGATAATGCCTTCGGGGGAATGGATGTACAACTTAAAAAACGCTACGATCTTATTCCAAACCTGGTAGCCACTGTTAAGCAATATGCTACTCACGAAAATGAGCTGCTAACCAAGGTAACCGAAATGCGTGCTAAAGCTACCAGTGGCAACCTGAGTGCCAATGAAAAAGTGACGCTCGACAACCAAATTTCGGCCGGAATGAAAAGCATTATGGTAGCCGTTGAAAACTACCCTGACCTGAAAGCAAACGAAAATTTCTTGAACCTGCAACGCACCCTTAACGAGGTGGAATCGCAAATATCGGCCGCCCGCCGCACCTACAACGCGGTAATTACCGATTACAACAACGCCATTCAAACCTTCCCTGGTAACATTATGGCTGGGATGATGAGCCTCAAACGCAAAGAGGTATTCATTATACCCGAAACCGAAAGGCAAAATGTTGATGTGAAGAATTTGTTTAACTAGCTGCCGGATGCTCGATTCCGGATGCTGGTCACTGGCAGCCAGCTATCAGCCATCAAAACAAACTGGATGATAAAAAAAGAAGAGCTTCAAAGCTTATACGAAAATGAGCTGAAAAATAAGCTGGCCGGGCTGGAAGGCTTGCGCAAAAGTGTTGCCAAACGCACACTTGGCGGAATAGCCCTCATAGCTTTGCCCGTTATTTTTGGAATAGCAGTTTATGAGTCTGTCGATTTAAAAATGAACTTATCGAAGGATGGGCTGGCAAAAGTCCTGCCTTTTGTATTTATTGCGCTTTTCATAGCCGGCATAGTTTTCCTTATTCTAAATTTGAAAAAGAAGAAAGAATACCGCCGAAGGTACAAAGCCGAAGTGGTGAGCGAAGTAGTGCGGGCTATCGATCCCGAATGGAACTATGCCCCCGACAGCCATATTGCTCAATACGAATACCATAGCAGCGATTTGTTCCGCCAGCATTACGACCGCTACCAGGGCGACGACCTGATTTCGGGTACGATTGATAAAACCGACTTTCGTTGTTCGGAACTGCACACAGAATACAAAGAGGTAACCCACGACAAGGATGGAAAGCGCCAGGAACGCTGGGTCACCATTTTCAAAGGCCTCTTTTTTCACGCCGATTTCAATAAAGAAATTCGTGCGCAAACCTATATTCAGCCAGATACCTCGGAGCGTTTGCTGGGCAAATTCGGGCAAAAGTTACAATTTAGCACCAAAGGCAAACTGGTTAAACTCGAAAATCCTGAGTTCGAAAAAATCTTTGCCGTGTTCTCGACCGACCAAACCGAGGCCCGCTACATACTCACCCCGGCCATTATGGAAGCCCTTGTGAATATTTACAAGCATTACAAGCGCAGGATGCATTTGTCGTTTATTGGCTCTCGCGTTTATGTGGCAATGTGTTTCAGCAAAAACTTATTCGAACCAAAAATTTTCAGATCAGGTGTAAAATTCGAAGATGTTGAATTTATGTACAACCTTTTTATGGTGAATGCCACAATCATTCATGAATTAAATTTGAATACAAGGATCTGGACAAAAAAATAAAAATGTCATTGCTCATTGAGCCAGTATTCATTAGAGCAGATAAATACAAGGAATAATCATAAACCAATAAAAACATAAATGAAGTACTCTTTAAGTTTTTTCATTGCACTAGGGATGCTTATTTTTTTCAATGCTTGCAACAGCAGCTCAAAAACCGGAAACATTGCCGTTGAGCCAATCAGCGTAAACATCCCGGTTGAGTTTGAGCAAAACGACCAAATCACGCAATTCATTCTCGAATACCAGAGCCTGATGAACGATTTTAACCAGGTAGCTGCCCAGATGATCAGCGATGCCGGAATTGATATTGTAAGCGGCGAAGAGCGCATATCGGGAGAGCACCTTACACCAAAAAGCCTGGCTAAAAAGGCAAAGCTCACTGCAGAACTCTCCGAAATATCAGAAAAACGCGAAGCAATGATGGCAACCATGCAACAACGTTTGCCCGCTTTAACTGAGCCCGAACAGCGTGCGTTGCGTGGCGTAATTGGCTTAATCGATGCACACATGGGGCAATTCGATGGCAGCATTCAAGCCCAAAACCAAAGCAACGATGGACATGATGAAGATACCAGCCAAATGCCTGCCGGGCGTGAAGACGAAATTCAGCGCTTAAAAGAAAACGGCGAATGGGAAGGACTTAAACTACGGAAAAATAGCAACATATTTTTTATTATTCCTTTGATAGTTTTTGGAGCTTTCTTAATTATTTTCCGTTTACTGCTCCGAAAAGGCATCAGTCAAAGTGGCTCGTTTGCCCGGGCTAATCGGTCTTCATTCACACAAGGTCTATCGCACATGGCGAGCGAGATGAAAGGCAATTT
>JAFGDX010000421.1 GCA_016931875.1 Prolixibacteraceae bacterium | reverse complement strand
CCAGTAGTCCGGCTAATGCAAAAATCCACCAACTCAGTTCGGTTTTATAGGCAAAGTTTTCGAGCCATTTGTTCATGGCATACCAGGCAATTGGGCTTGCAATAACAAAAGCGACCAACACCCAAATCATAAAATCTTTGTTCAGCAGAATAAGTATTTCCGAGACTTTGGCGCCGTTTACTTTTCGCACGCCAATTTCCTTGGTACGGTTCAGGCTAATAAGGAAAATCTGGCCCAAAATTCCCATGCAGGTAAGCGCAATGGCAATCAGCGAAAAGAAGGTAACCGATTTGGCCAGTTTTTCTTCTTTGGAGTACATGGCCTGAAATTGCTCGTCGTAGAACGTAAATTCCATGGGCTCGTCGGGTAGTATTTTTTCCCATACTTTTTGCAACTGTTCCATCTGCTGCCCCACATTTCCGGGTGTTAACCGCAATGAAAGCGTGTTGAATTTGCGGCCGGGTTCATAAAGCAGCGCCACCGGTGTAATACCAGTGTGCAACGATTCCACGTTAAAATTATTCACCACGCCCACCACGTTGTATCCGCCTTCACGTCCGTTATTGAATTTTTTTCCTTCGATGGTGTCCCAGCCGTATCTTTTTACCGCTTCTTCATTCATCATGCAGGCCTGGTCTTTATCACCGGCCAGAAAATTCCGGCCCTCCAGCAACTCAAAGCCCATGGTTTCCATAAAACCGTCGGAAACATAAATGGAGTTGACTAAAAACTCGTCGTTTTTCACGCCGCTTCCCAGCATCATTTGAATCCAACCGGGATACCCCGAACTCAGCGCATTGTTTGTTACAAACGGAAGTTTGGCGGTTTCTTTTTTTATCAGTTCCTGGTTGGGGAAAAGGTAAGGGATTTCGAGCCGCACCAGGTGTTCCTCGTTAAAACCCAAATCGTAGTGTTTTACAAACTGAAGCTGTTTAAAAATGAGCATAACCACTGCAATCAGCGCGATGGAAACGGTAAGCTGAAAAGTTAACATGGCCTGTTTCCCGATGTGTTTTCCCTTTTGCCTGCGCCCACCCGATAAGAAGTCGGCAATGTTAAACCGCGAAAGCACGTAAACCGGGGCAAGGCTGTTCAGAAAAACAACACCCAGAATCGTTCCTGCAAAAACCGGAAGGAGTTGATAAAAGTTGACATCGGCAACGCGAATGTTCCGCCCGAAAAATGTTTCAGCAGATGGCAGCAGAATGGTGGTGAGCAGAACGGAAATGATAAGAGAAATAAAAATGCCAAGGGCAACTTCGGTAAATGAGTTTGAAAGGAGCTGCCAAAAACCGGCTCCGTTGGTTTTGTTGATTCCAATTTCCTTGAGTTTGGCATATTGTATCGAAATGGTGTAATTCAGGTAATTGATGCTCGAAAGAAGGATAATCAGGATGGCGATGGAAAGAAAAACTACCAGCATTTTTGAATTTCCTTTGGCATGTCCGTCGTTTAAATCGAGGGTTGAAAGGTAAATATCGGTAACAGGTTGCAGCGCCAGACTATCGGTGGTGGAATTAAACTGGCCGATGGAACCATTTAGCTTTTTTGCAAACGCAGAGGGATCGGCCAAAGGATCCAGCAAAATGTAGTGTTCGGTGGGATAAATACAGACACCATCTTCACATTCCTGCGAAAACTGGAAGTTCTCGTTTTCGGCATTAAAAAGTAACTCGGCACGAAAGCTCGAATTTTCAGGTAAATCTTTTATCACTGCCGAAATGGTTGCCGAAAAGAATTCCTGCTGAATGGTTCGCCCCAGCGGATTTTTGTCGCCATACAAGCGTTTGGCTACCGATTCGGTAATAACCGCCGAATTGAGGTCGCTGAACGGTTGGTCCGACAAGCTGGCAATAATTTCGGTGGAAAAAATATCAAAAAAACGGTTGGTTGTGCTGATGGAATAGCTGATTCGGGTGTAGTCTTTGGTTTCGGCGTCTTTTATATTGAACTGAAAGTTGGATGTATATTCCACCGGACAGGCATTTTCCACTTCCGGGTAGTTTTCGTTCAGCACCGGTGAAAGTTTGTAGTCGAGCCCGCTTTTGTTGCGTTTGGCATCGTAAAGGCGGTATATGTTTTTATGATTTGCAAAATGGGTATTTACATTGTGTTCGGCGTTGTAAAACAATCCAATAAGGATGCAGGCGGTGAATCCAATGGAAAACCCACCGATTATCAGTGCGGAATATACCTTGTTTTTCAACAGGTTCCGCATGGCCATTTTTATTTTGAAGCGAATCATAGGTCAATGTTTTTATGATATAACATTATTTGTTTTTACTCTTCTTTCAAACATTTCACAGGGTTCACCAGGGCAGCATTTATGGTTTGGATGCTAACAGTTAACCAGGCAATTATAAGTGCCGCCATTCCTGCGCCTGCAAAATACCACCAATTCAGATCAATCCGGAAGGCAAAGCTTTCGAGCCAGTGTTGAGTTACCAGGTACCCAACCGGGAGCGCAACGGCATTGGCAATAATTACCATTTTTGTATAATCTCCGGACAATAGCCGGGCAATTTCTGTTGCGCTCGAACCAAGTACTTTGCGGATACCAATTTCTTTTGTTTTTCGTTCTATCGTGAAAGCTGCCAGGCCGAATAATCCAAGACAGGAAATCAGAATGGCCAAGCCGGCAAAATATCTTGACAAAATGGAGACTTTTTGTTCCGAGTTATACAGTCTTTCATATTCCTGATCCAGAAATTTGTAATCAAACGGAAATCCCGGATTAAATTCCTTATAAAATTCCTGTAATTGGGTAAGCGTTTCCCTTTCCTGCCCTGCCATAATCTTGATCATAACATTCCCGCCATTAGGTGTAAGCTGGAAGAAAAGTGGTTTTACTTTTTCATGAAATGACTCAAAATGAAAATTTTTCATTACTCCGACAATTTCTTTGTTTTCACCCCAAAGTTTTACCATTTTGCCAACAGGATTGGTGAGGCCCATAAACTCAATAGCAGCTTCATTGAAGATAATTTTGTCCGAATCTGTACCAAAATCTCTTGAGAATGACCGCCCTTCCTTTATGGGTATATTAAGCATTTCTATCGCACCATAATTTACACCTACATTTTCAAACTCGGTCCTGTTCTCCGGGTCTTTACCAGTCCAATCCACTCCCCAGGTGCCTGTTACGTGTCCTGTCATATTATGGTGGATATTGGATGCATTGATGACACCCGGTATATTTTTCACTTCAGAAAGAAAGGTCTCCAGATTATCCTTCACCCTTCCTTCAGTTTCAAAATAAACGATATTGGCTTTATCGTAACCCAGATTTTTGTTTTGAACAAATTCTATTTGCTTGTACACTACCAAAACACCGACTATTAATATTATTGAAAGGGCGAATTGAAATACTACCAATCCTTTTCGTACCCAAACTTCACCAATAAAAGTATTGAGTTTACCTTTCAGTATAGTTGCCGGATTAAAACCAGAGAGATACATCGCCGGATAACTTCCGGCTACCAGACCGGTTACAATTACAATACACGAAAGAGTTAACAGAAAGCCCGGATTTAGCCTTAAGGCAAGTTGCTTTCCTGTAATATCATTGAATTGCGGCAAAAAAACAGCCACCAGCAGAAGCCCTAAAATCATAGATATCAGGGCCATTAGTGTGGATTCTCCAAGGTATTGAATGATGAGTGTGCTTTTGTGAATGCCCACAGCCTTTTTGATGCCTACTTCTTTAGCCCTTATGGAGGCCCTGGCCGTAGATAAGTTGGTGAAATTAATGCAGGCAATGAATAGGATAAATAAGGCAATGATGTAAAATAATCTTACATATTCAATCCGCCCTCCGGTTTGTTGGCCGTTTTCGAATTGGCTGTACAGGTAAATATCGGAATAACGGGTAACGAAAGGGGTTCGGTGACTATTCAGATCGCTGGACTTTTTTTTGATATAGTCTGAAATCTTGGTATTAAACTGGTCAATATTTGTACCTTCCTGCAGGAGGAGATAGGTTTGCGGACCGGTATTCCCCCAACTGGCAATCCCGGGATAATCATCTTTGAGTGCTTCAACCGTCAAAACAAAATCAAATTGCATGGATGATTGAGGTGAAATAGTTTGAAATACACCGGTAACAGTATACTGTTTGTCGTGTTGCCATTCCACTGTTTTTCCTATTGCATCTTTGGTAGTCCCAAAAAGTTGTATGGCCAGTGTCTCTGAAATAACAATTGAGTTCTTCTCACGCAATACCTGGTTCTGATTCCCCTGAATTATTCCGAATGAAAATATTTTGAAAAAATCGGCGCTCGCATACAATCCCCTGGCTTTGATGTCATTATTGTCATTAGAGAGTATATAGTTATTAATCCTGTTTGTTGTTGTGGTTACTGCATTTAACACTTCAGGCATTTCAATAGCCATGGCTTCAGCCATGGGGCCCGAAGTAGATTGCCGGGTGATGATCTCACCACCTTGTTCCACATTTTCCAATACCTGATAAATCTGTCTGTCTTTTGTATGAAACTTATCAACACTTTCTTCATCATGTACCCACAGGTAAATCAATAAGGCACAAGCCAGTCCTGAAGACAAACCCATCAGATTAATAAAAAACGAACTTTTGTTTCGTTTGAAATTTCGGAAGATTAATAGGAGACTATGTTTAAACATGGCTTCAAATTTTAAAGTTATTCATACCTCAAACTCTCAACAGGATTTTTCGTAGCAGCTTTCCACGACTGAAACGAAACCGTAAGTAATGCAATTCCCAGTGCCAGCAAACCGGCCAGGGCAAATATCCACCAACTGAGATTTGTTTTATAAGCAAAATTTTCGAGCCATTTGTTCATGGCGTAGTATGCAATGGGCGTGGCAAAACCAAATGCAATGGCCACCCATTTTACAAAGTCGTGGTTGAGCATG
>JAFGDX010000420.1 GCA_016931875.1 Prolixibacteraceae bacterium | reverse complement strand
CCAATAAACTTGCCATTGCCATATCTTCGCGGGCTTCCAAATCGTTGCCGTTTTTAACTACTTTTTCAAGCGACCGGGCAATTCGTTTCATACCATCGCGACAAAATAGATCAATAAACGGATTTGATTGATTGGAAACAAATGTTTCCATAAGATGGGTGAGTGCATCAACTCCGGTGCTGGCTGTAATATGTTGCGGCATTGATAAAGCTAGTAGCGGATCGACTACCGCCAAAACCGGGTACATTTTATCGCTTCGTAAACTAACTTTTACCTTTTTCTCTGTTGATTTAATTACTGAATTTTTTGTGACCTCGGCTCCTGTACCCGAAGTTGTTGGAATTGCGATACATGGAACCGGTGATTTTACCAATGGTTTTCCAAAACCAATCACTTCCAGGTAATCCAACAACACTCCTTCGTTCGGAATCATTGCAGCAATTGCTTTTGCACTGTCAATTGGACTTCCACCACCAATACCAAAAACTATATCGCAACCCGATTTGCGCCCCAGTTCAATTCCTTCTTGAATAACGTCGATGGTTGGCTCGGTATAAATATTATATATTGTTACGATTATATTTTGACTGGCAAGAATTTCCAAAAGTTGTTCAGCATAATTATTGCTTTTTCCACAAACAACCAGCGCATTCTTATATTTTCCGGCAACACGTTTACCAATTTGGTTGAATGTTCCGGAACCAAAAACAATTTCAGATGCCGTTGCGTATGAAAAATTTAATCCCATCCGCCATCCTCCGGAAATACATTGTAATACTTTATACTTGTTCTGGGTTCCTCCATCATGTGGGTAACAGCATCGCGCCAGCGGCTATAATGCTCTGTAAGCTTGTGCTTTCCCGGGTCTTCATAGGTTCGGTAAACTTCAACCAAAACAAAGCGTGTTGGGTCATCCTGCTGCTGAATGATATCAAATCTTGCAATGCCTGGTTCTGCAAGACTACTTTTCGCGTTTTCAGTAGTTTCAGCAATAAAATCTTCAATCCACTCTTCTTTTACATGAACAAAAACGTGTACGATATACATACCTCTTCCGATTTAATTTCCAGCAAAATTAAAAAAGAGAACTGAATAACCGCAAATTAAAATTCTGTTGATTTCAAAAAACACAAACTTCTTTATTTCTGTCTGAAGTAGATTTGAATTGGTACGCCAGTAAAGTTAAAATTCTCTCTAATCTTGTTCTCAATATATCTTTTGTATGGCTCTTTTATGTATTGGGGCAAATTAGCGAACAATGCAAACGATGGCGTTGGTGAAGGTAATTGTGTTACATATTTAATTTTAACAAATTTTCCTTTTACCGAAGGTGGTGGATATGCTTCAACAGCTTCCAAAATCAATTCATTTAAAGCCGAGGTTTTTATCTTTTGCTGTCTCCGTTCAAAAACTTCAACGGCAGTTTCCAAAGCTTTATGAACCCTTTGCATTGTTAAAGCTGAAATAAACAGAATTGGCACATCGGTAAAAGGTGCAATTCGTTCGCGAATTTCCTCTGTAAATTTTTTGGTTGAATGCGTATCCTTTTCAATTAAATCCCATTTGTTAACAAGTATAACAACGCCTTTTTTATTTTTGACGATGAGATTAAAAATATTCATATCCTGCGCTTCAACTCCACGGGTAGCGTCAATCATTAATAAACAAACATCCGAGCTTTCAATGGTTCGTACAGAACGAAGCACCGAATAAAACTCCAGATCTTCACTTACTTTTCCCTTTTTACGAAGCCCGGCGGTGTCAACAATTATAAAATCGTGGCCAAATTTGTTGTACCGGGTATGAATTGAATCACGTGTAGTTCCCGCAATTTCAGTTACTATATTTCTTTCAGTACCAATAAGTGCATTTACAAACGACGATTTCCCAACGTTTGGCCTTCCTACAACCGACAAATAAGGTAATTCATGTTCTTCTTCAACATCTTCTTTTGCAGGAAAATTTTCCACTAAAGCATCCAGCAAATCACCTGTTCCGCTTCCGGTCATTGACGAAATGCAGTAAATTTCACCCAACCCAAGTGAGTAAAATTCCTGAGCATCAATTATTCTGCTGTTATTATCGACTTTGTTTACAGCTACTAAAACCGGCTTTTTACCACGTCGTAAAATTCCTGCAATTGCATCATCTAAATCGGTAATTCCTGATTCAACATCAGTTACGAAAATAATAACATCAGCTTCATTGATTGCCAAATGTACCTGCTTATTTATTTCGGCCTCGAATATATCGTCTGAGTTAACGACATAACCGCCGGTATCGATTACCGAAAATTCAACGCCATTCCATTGTCCTTTCCCATAATTTCTGTCGCGCGTTACTCCAGCTGTTTCATCAACAATGGCTTTTCGCTCTTCAATTAAGCGGTTAAAAAAAGTTGATTTCCCAACGTTTGGTCGTCCTACTATTGCTACTATTTTGCTGCTCATTATTATCCCCTTTTTAAAGCCCCCTTCTTATTCCCCCAAAGGGGGAAAGCTGCTAAATAACAAATATTTCTTTTATTAATACTTTATTTTTCTATTACGAAATTTTCTTTACTCCCCTCCCACGGAGGGGTTGGGGGAGGCTCTCCTAATTTGCATCGTACCCAAAATTCTTCAATTGCTTATCTTTTTCGCGCCAGTCTTTAGCTACTTTCACCAGTAATTCAAGGTATATTTTTTTATTAAAAAACTCTTCAGCATCTTTTCGTGCCTGTGTTCCAACTATTTTTAACATTTGCCCCTGGTGGCCTATAATTATTCCTTTCTGACTATCGCGCGAAACGTAAATAATACATCGAACATTGATGATTTTTTCCGTCTCTTTAAACTCTTCAACCTCCACTTCAACCGAATATGGGATCTCTTTTTGATAGTTTAATAATATTTTTTCACGAACTATTTCCTGCATAAAGAAGCGCTCATTACGATCGGTGAGCTCGTCTTTTGAAAAATAAGCCGGCGCCTCGGGAAGCAGTTCCAAAATACGGTCGAAAATTGGTTCGATATTAAATTTCTCCTGTGCCGAGATTGGGTAAACATTTGCTCCGGGGAAAATACCTGTCCAGTAATCGAAAAGCTTCAATACATTTTCCTGATTCGACAAATCAATTTTGTTGATTAATACAATAACCGGCATGTTTGATTTGCGAATTTTTTCGATATACTCCGGGTTTTTATCCGGTTTTTCAATTACATCGGTTACAAACAAAATGATGTCAGCATCAATCAATGCAGAATCCACGAATTTCATCATGGTTTCCTGAAGTTTGTAACTGGGTTTTAAAATTCCGGGAGTATCAGAATAAACTATCTGGAAATCGTCGCCGCTTACAATGCCTTTTATCCGGTGCCGGGTAGTTTGCATTTTTTGTGTTATAATCGACAATTTCTCGCCCACCAACGCATTCATGATGGTTGATTTCCCCACATTCGGATTCCCAATAATATTAACAAAACCTGCTTTATGTACCATTTTTACCTTTTCACAATTCAGTTTACAATCTTTTGAATTTCAGTGCTCTTGATTTGAATAAAAAACCCAATTCATTAAAAATCAGCGCAAAGATAATCGATTTGATTTAGCTTTACCAATTGAACAAAAATTGTTTCGCATATCTAAACAAATTGTTCATCCAACCCTGTTATCATCTTGATTTTGCATTATTTAACTTTGAAAACTGCTCATTTTTTTGTATATTCAAAAGTAACCGTTGCTTTTTAAAAAAATGAGTCATGGAATCAATTAACAAATTGGATAAAACAGCCATCTCCGTTCACGCACATAAAATCCTTCGTAAACTTTTGGATGAAAACCCTGTACTTGAAAAAATATTGCTGAATTCAGCCAGCGAAGAGGAAGCACTTTCCTCAGTTAAAAGCTGGATTCTTCCAAAATTAAAAAGAAACAGTGCCGCCGAAGAATTTTATTTCAGCAAAAGCAATGATCCCGAATTATTCAACTATTTGTATTGGGAAGACTATGCAGTTATCCGGCTTCTGGATTACATTGACCATGCCGGAGATGCTTATCCTGACCAGAATATTCATGGCGAAGTAGCGGTTACCAATCCTGTGAAAATGTTGTGGCTGGCTGCAAATTTTGGCATTGGGGGCGCCAAACCCGGCTTTTTTAAAGACATGCTCCAGCTTTTCAGACAACTAAACGGAACGGTAAGCTGGAACCCGCCGCAAAATAAACAAATTCTGAAATGGATGGACAGGTACCCGTCTGGTACCGACCCAAAAATTATAGCGCTTAGAGTACAAAATAAAAAAAGAATCATTCGCACGCTGATAAAAAAACTGGACCTCGGCGAAATAAAAAGCAATATCTATTTTTTTGAACCCGGGCTTTCGCAAAAAGAGAAAGAGGAAAAAATGGAAGAATGGTGGAAAGAGGGAAAGTTTCATTTAAAATTTGCTGTTCGTTCTCCTGATTTGCTAAATGAAATGCTCGATTATTCGCTCGACCCTGATACCATGAAAATTTTATATGCCGCCAAAGAAAAAGGGATCCCGTTTTTTGTGAACCCGTATTATTTGTCGTTACTGAATGTGCAGACTCCGGAATATGCGGTTGGTGCCGATTTGGCCATTCGCTGCTACATTATCTACAGCCGGCAACTGGTGGAAGAATTTGGTGAAATTATAGCCTGGGAAAAAGAAGACAAAACCGAGCCGGGCAAACCCAATGCGGCAGGCTGGATTTTACCCTCACATAACATTCACCGTCGTTACCCCGAAGTGGCCATTTTTATTCCTGACACCGTTGGGCGGGCCTGCGGCGGGCTTTGCGCCAGCTGTCAGCGGATGTTCGACTTCCAGCGCGGACGTTTTAATTTCGACCTGGAAAAACTAAAACCCAATGAAACCTGGGAAGAACGCTTACCTCAACTTCTCGATTATTTTAAAAACGATGCCCAGTTGCGCGACATTTTGCTCACCGGCGGCGATGCACTGATGAGCAGTGACAAAAGCCTCAAACACATCCTGAATGAAATATATAAAATGGCACTACGTAAAAAAAATGAAAATATCCTTCGCCCCAAAAATGAAAAATATGCCGAAATTGTAAGAGTAAGAATCGGCACGCGCCTGCCCGTTTATTTGCCGCAACGTATTACTACCGAACTGGGAGCTATTCTTGCTGAATTTAAAAACAAAGCCTCAAAAATAGGGATCAAACAATTTGTCATCCAAACACATTTTGAATCGCCAATGGAAGTTACCCCCGAAGCAAAAAAAGCAGTTCATATTCTTTTAAATGCGGGCTGGGCAGTAACCAACCAACTGGTTTTTACTGCTGCTGCTTCCAGAAGAGGACACACCGCCAAACTCCGAAAAGTACTTAACGACATTGGGGTGCTTACCTACTACACATTTACCGTAAAAGGTTTTAAGGAAAACAGCTCGAATTTTGCTCCCAATGCACGTTCAGTACAGGAAAAAATGGAGGAAAAACCCCTCGGACAAATTCCTGAGCAAGAGATGGAGCTGGCTCAAAAACTGATGTTAGATTCAACCAACATACAAAACAACATCGAAAAATTACGCACCGGCAACGACCTGCCTTTTTTAGCCACCGACAGAAATATCCTGAACCTGCCCGGTGTAGGAAAAAGTCTTACCTTCAGAACCATCGGAATTACAAGATACGGAAGAAGAATACTGGAATTTGACCATGACCGCACGCGAAATCACAGCCCCATCATCGATAAGATGGGAAAAGTGATTGTTATCGAATCAAAATCAATTGAAGAGTACCTTAACCAGCTGGAAGAAATGGGTGAAGACCCCAAAGAATATAAACGGATTTTTGGCTATTCCATTGGCCAGACTGAACCACGGATGCCCATGTACGAATACCCGGAATATTCTTACAAAGTTACCCCCGAGTTTTCGAACCTGGAAGT
>JAFGDX010000419.1 GCA_016931875.1 Prolixibacteraceae bacterium | reverse complement strand
CTCACACACGAACACGTGGATCATATTTTTGGGCTCGATGATATTCGCTCGTTTAACTGGGTACAAAAATCACCGGTTGATATTTATGCCGAGGCACGGGTACAGGAGGCCATCAAGCGGATTTTTAATTATGTTTTTGCCGATCACAAATACCCGGGAATTCCTAAAATGAAGCTTCACATGGTAAGTGGAAGGTCATTTAAAATTGATGAAGTAAAATTTATTCCCATTCGTTGTTTTCATCATAAATTGCCTGTTTTTGGCTTCCGGGTGGGCGACCTTACATACATTACCGACACCAATTTTATTCCTGAAGAAGAGTGGGAGAAAATTTACGGAACCCGGGTTTTGATTGTAAACGCCCTTCGGAAAGAAAAACACATTTCGCACTTTAATCTGGATGAAGCCCTTGAAATAATCAGAAAAATTAAGCCGGAGAAAGCCTATTTAACCCATTTAAGCCACACCTTCGGAAAACACGAAGATATTCAGAAAGAACTCCCTGAAAATGTTTTTGTAGGGTACGACGGGCTGAAAATTGAAATCTGAATGATTTTCAGATGTTTCACAGTATAGAGCCGTGAAATTTAATAAATCCGTATTACAAGCTTAAACGGTTTGTAAAAGAGGAAAATATTACTTTACGGGTTATTGAATTGCAGCATGGGTTTAAGAATTGCAAAGCGGACCTCATTCCAAAGCTGATGGTTTTTATAAATCGCCTTTTCAAAAACGGCTTCCTTTTTAAAACCGCATTTTTCCAAAACCCGTTGCGAGGCTTTGTTGTATTCAAAAACACCGGTATAAATCCGTACAATATTTAAGTTTGAAAATCCGTATTCAACCATTTGTTTTACGGCCTTTGTCATAATCCCTTTTCCCCAGTAGGATTCGCCAAGAAAATAGCCAATTTCAGCTGATCTGCGGTACACGTCTTCGCCGGGATACAACCCAATATTACCTGCGTATTCACCGTTGCATTCAATGGCAAAAACCTGAACAGGAGTATGATTTTTGCATATTTCTATAAATTTTTTGGCATCAGCAAGCGTGTATGGATACGGGAATCCGTCGCGTAAATTCATACTTATTTTTTTGTTGTTGGCCAGTTGGGCAAGCCGGTTTGCATCTTTGTACCTTAAAGGACGTAGGTGTACCTGATTCATAAATTTATATTTGTTGAATTTTAGCTACAAACACCACATAATTTTTTCCATATTTTATTGCGCATTTCGGACAGGTGGTGTACCACATGTAAGTTTTTTGCAAATGGTATTCCTTCTCAAGGCACCAGGCATCAAAATCTTTTCCCCAATTACCTGTTTCTTTAAAATCTCCCTCATAAACTTTGGTTACATAGGTCCCGCTCATGGTGAGGTTTTTTGCATTCGGAATTACTTTGTCTACCGCCAGGTAGAGGTCCATATTCCATTTCGAGGTATGGTCTGAAAGGCACATCCAGTCAGAGACTTTTCCCTGAACAGCTTCAACTTTCCTGTTCATTTTCGTTATTGTATTCCCAAAATTTACGGGCATATAAAAAACTGTAAAAACATTGTCTTTAATGAATTTTTTATTCTTCCACTGAAAAACTTTTTCTTCCCAGGGAGCAGGATCAAATTTCGGGCAACAGATGTCGTTTTTGGTTGTTGAATTTTTCATGAGCGCGGTTTTTTGTTGATTTTTATTCTCTTTCCGTGTTTCAGAAAAGTAGATTAAAGGTAGGGAATAAATGAATGCCATTCAATTAGTCAGGAGGGCTATTCAGCCACGGAAAAACGATTATGAGGGCGGCAAGCAGGTAAATGCCTCCGGCCAGAATAAATGCGCTTGTCAGGTTGATATTGTCGGTAATGTACCCCAGCAGCGGACCAATTGCAGCAAAACTAATCCGGATAACAAAATTGCGAACCGAGAGCATTGTGGCGCGAACTTCACTCTCAGTATACTGGTTGATGTAGTTTTTCAGAATTGGGGTTGCCAGTCCGCGAATGAGATAAAACAAAAACAAAAAGGCAAGCCCGTAATAGGAAATGGAAATTCCGGCGAACAAATATCCAAAACCGAGCAAAAGAATTATGGTTATCAGCGACCATTTTTTTCCTGTAATTTTCTCAAAATTATGTGCAAAAACCGATGAAATGCCAACCGTTAAGTTTAAGGCTGTCCAAAAAATGCCAAACATTTCAACAGGCAAATCAATGGCTTTAAAAAAGGGTTGCACAAACCACGCAAAAGTAAGTGTTGCCGTACCGGTTACTGCTGATAAAAGGATGGCAATCCGGAGGTTCTGATTTTGAATGAAGGTGCGTTGAATATTTTGCACCATTTTTTTTAATGAATGAAGATGTTTGACGGAATGGATTTTGGGTTCAACAAGTGTTAAGGCGGCCGGAATAGCAATGGCAGCTACACCAAACTGAAAGTAAAACGGAGTACGCAAGCTTATTGCGGCCAGAAATCCGCCCGCAATTCCGGCAATGGCTTCTGAAAAGTTCCCGATGGAGGTAATCCGGCCCTCCAGTTTTACATATTTGCCTGTTTTTTCCGAAGCTTTCAAACTGTCGAAAAGCATGGCAGAATCGGCACCGGAAACAAAGGAGTGTCCTATTCCCAAGACAATTTCAGCCACAACAAAGGCCCAGAAACCATAGGAAAAGCTGTAGATGAAAAATCCGGCGGTTCCCAAAATACTTCCCAGCAGCAGTGTTTTTTTTCGGCCCCAAACATCCGCCATCCAGCCCGAAGGAATCTCCATAAAAACAATGGCAACCGAATAAATGGCTTTCAAAACAAAAATTTCATGCATTCCCATGCCGTTGTCCTGGTAAAACAGAACTACCACAGGCATTACAAGATTAAACCATTTCGAAATTTTAATCAGGTATAAACGGATGATATTTTTACTGTAATCTGCCAATCTCTGATTTTGCCCCAAAAATACGATTAATTGTTATTTTTGCAGATGCTTACAAAATTTTACAGAAATGATATTTTTTTTGGAACTTTTCCAATTTTTAAATCTATTTTCTTTTGATTTGAAAGTAGAGTTATATATTTGCCAACTGGACATGAGCAGACGATTTAT
>JAFGDX010000418.1 GCA_016931875.1 Prolixibacteraceae bacterium | reverse complement strand
TGGTGGATATTTGCCCTGGCTGGTCTGCTGGCGCTGGGAATTGCATTACTTACGGTTTCGTTCCAGAGTTGGAAAGCAGCTACGAGAAACCCGGTTGAGTCGCTCAGGTATGAGTGAAGCCCCCTCTCCCGAAGGGATTCCTTCGGAATAACTCCCCCGAGGGGAAGGATTTGGGACGAATGATAAAATGAACGAAATGACAAATATAACAACCATAAAGTTCCCCGCCGGGCATTCAAAGAGCTTTCAAAAGTCTTCCCTTCGGGAGGTTCAGAGGAACAAAAAAGATGCAGTCAAAAAAACCTGACAGCGTTTATACAAAACGAAGTTGAATGGAAAATACAAACAACATCAAAATAAAAAATTATGATTCGGTTTAATATAAAACTGGCCCTCCGGAACCTGTTGAAAAACAAAGTGTATTCAGCATTAATTATTGGCGGGTTTTCCATCGGGTTTGCCGCCTGCATCCTTATCGGGTTGTTTTATTATGCTGAACACCGCGTAAATAAAGATTTTGCGCTGCATGAACAAATTTACAGGCTCTACGATACATCGAAACAAACATTCAATCTTGATTATGAACTGTACCCGGTACTGGCCGAAAACTATCCCGAAGTGGAATATGCATGCCCGATGGGCTATTTAACCGGTCTCGAATTTTCAGTAAAAGACGAACAACTTCGCACCGACACAAGGGTGACAAACCTGTTGAGCACAAACAACAATTTCTTTTCGGTATTTACTCCGGAAATAGTAGCAAGCACATCCACCACGCCTTTTGCAGGAAATGAATCGGCGGTAATTACCGAATCGCTGGCGCAAAGATTATACGGAGATAAAAACCCACTCGGCCAAACCCTGAATATTCACAATCTCTTCGATGCAACCATCACAGCCGTTATCAAAGACCTGCCCAAAAATTCAACTTTCAACCCCGAAATCCTGCTAAACAACGACAACGAAAAATACCGTTTGTTTCGCTCGTGCAACAATGGGGTGTGCCGCAACCTTACCAATCATTTTCTGCTTTTGGCAACCGATGTGGAACCCGGAGATTTTGCCGCCAAACTCAACGAAACCATCGATTCCTATAAACTGGATCTGGAAGAACCGGCGCTTCAAAACATTGCCGGCATTTATCTTTCCTCCCTCCCCATGGAAGACATGCACGCCAAAGGAAACAACAAAATGTTGCTGATTTTTCTTTTAATTGCCATTCTTATCCTTGTTCTTTCAAGCATCAATTACCTGAATTATATTATTTCTGTTCAGTATTCAAAACTGAAGGAAACCGGCATCAGCAAAACAGTTGGAGCGGGCTGGCCCCAACTGGTTTTATATTCAGTTACCGAAGTTACCCTGGGAATCCTGCTTTCAGTAATCATTTCCATTTTTATCACCCTTTTGCTTCTGCCCTCTTCCGAAATCCTTTTTAGCCGCGAACTGCAGCTGTCAGGCGTAAACGTGGTTCAATTGCTCCCGGCATTTTTGGGAACCATTCTTTTGGTTATCCTGGTCAACAGTGTGGCACCGGTGGTTCTGCTTTCGCGGTTTAACATCACCGATTTTCTGTCAGGATTTGGAAACCGCCGGGGAAAACAAACCGGCAAACAGATTATGCTAACATTTCAGCTTACCGTGTCGATTGTTTTAATTGCGGTAGTTCTGGTCATCTTTAAACAACTTGGCTTTGCAAAAAATTACAATTTGGGATTTAATAAAGAAATGCTTGTCAGAATCGACCTCCCGTTCAACAATCCCAACCTGGAGAGCCTGAAACAGGAAACCGACAAGCTCGCGTTTGTAAAAAACAGCTCCCTCAGTTTTGGTTGTCCGGGCATGATAAACAATACCATGGGAAGCAACACCGGGGAAAACAGCTTTAACCTGGATTGTATATTTATTGGCGACGACTACCTGAATACAATGGGGATTGAACTGCTGGATGGCAGACAACTCTTAAATGGCGACCATGGAACAGCCTGCGTGATAAATGAAGAAGCCTGCAAACAATACGGATGGGATAACCTGGAAGGAAAAAAATTCAACAACGGGACAGAAGGGGGATATAACGTAGTTGGCGTTGTCAAAAACTTTCATGTTAAATCGTTACACCAGAAAGTTGCCCCAACAGCATTGATTTACGACACAAAAAAGGGAGAATACAACGTACTTTCCGTACGACTTGAACCGGGAATTATCCATCAGCAAATCAACCAAATCCGGGAAATCTGGAAAGAAGTTATTCCCGGTGAAAGCATGCATTTTACGTTCTACGACGAACAGTTTCAGGCCATGTATGCAAAAGAGGAAAAGCTGGCAAAATCCATTACCTTTTTCTCATTTATTGCCATTGTATTAACCTGCATGGGAATTTTAGGGCAGATTTTTATGATGAGCCTGAACCGTACCAAAGAAATCGGCATCCGAAAAGTAAACGGAGCCCGGGTTTCCGAAATACTCACAATGCTCAACAAAGACTTTGTAAAATGGGTGGTCATTGCATTTGGTTTTGCTACGCCCGTTGCGTACTTCGCCATGAACAAATGGCTCGAAAATTTTGCTTATAAAACAAATCTCAGTTGGTGGATATTTGCCCTGGC
>JAFGDX010000417.1 GCA_016931875.1 Prolixibacteraceae bacterium | reverse complement strand
TTGTCCCGGCCAATAAACGGCTGGCTGTATTTCTGATTTCATTTCAATTTTAATCATAAAAATTTATCATCATGAAAACAGCAGGAACCATTCTTCTAACACTTATTTTTTTGTGTACGCAAGCGCAACCAACAAGGTATGAACAGGCAATGGCGAAAGCACTGGAGCAACTTAACCAGGCCAGTATGAGCAATGATTTTATCAATGCGGCCAACACTTTTGAACGCATCAGTATGAATGAAAAAAAGGAATGGCTTCCGCTCTATTATGCTGCTTATTCCTATATTGTAGTTACATACGTTTTGTCCGACTATACTCAAAAAGATGCCTACCTGGATAAAGCGCAGAAGTTTTTGGATGATGCTTTCCTTCTTGCACCCGACGAATCTGAACTTTACGCCCTGCAAGCTTTTTTGTACCCATCGCGAATTACGGTTGATCCGATGGCAAGAGGAGCCGAATACATCGGTAAAATGAATCTGGCACTGGACAAAGCCATTGAGTTGAACCCGCAGAATCCGCGAAGCTACTACCTGCGTGCCATTACTACACTAAATATGCCCGAGGCTTTTGGTGGAGGCCCTGCAGCAGCCAAACCCATTTTTGAGTTGGCAAAAGAAAAGTTTGACAATTTCCGACCTGAAACATCTCTGTCTCCCAATTGGGGAAAAGAACAGAATGAGGAGGAGTTGAACAAATTGCAGTGAATGAATGGTTGAGTGAGTGAACGATTGAAAGACTGAATGACTGAGGAAACCGCCGGGCGGGTTACTTTTATTGCAGTTTTCAATTTCTCACTACTCCAAATAAATCATAATCTTCGGCGCCGGTGATTTCCACCTGAACAAATTCGCCTTTCTGAAGTTCTTTTGGTGAAGTGACAAACACTTCGCCATCTACTTCAGGAGAATCGAATTCAGTGCGACCAATAAAAAAATCACCTTCTTTTCTGTCGATTATTACTTTAAAAGTTTGCCCTATTTTTTGCTGATTTAATTCGGCCGAGATTTGCTGTTGCAACTCCATAATTTCATCGGCACGCGCCTGCTTGACTTTCTCCGTCAAATTGTCGTCAAACTTTTTGTAAGCGTATGTTCCTTCTTCGTTGGAGTATGGGAAAACACCCAGTTTTTCAAATTTGGTTTCCCGAATAAAAGCTATCAGTTCTTCAAAATCCTGCTCTGTTTCACCGGGAAAACCAACCAACATGGTGGTTCTTAAAATCACACCCGGCACTTCCTCCTTAATTCTTTTGATAAGTTTTTCGGTTTCCTCACGCGTAACATGTCGCAGCATATTTTTCAGCACCGGATTGGCAATGTGCTGCAGCGGCATATCGAGATACTTGCACACTTTTGGGTTTTCGCGCATCACAGGCAAAATTTCGTAAGGGAATTTTGCCGGGTATAAATAATGCAACCGAATCCATTCGATTCCATCCACTTCCGAGATTTGATTGATCAACTCAGCCAGCCTGTTTTTCCCGTAAATATCGATTCCGTAGTACGATAAATCCTGTGCAATCAATAAAATTTCCTTTACCCCTTTTTTTGCCAGGTAGCGGGCTTCCTTCACCAAATCTTCCATCGATTTTGATTTGTGGCGGCCTGTCATTTGCGGAATGGCACAAAACGAACACGAACGGTTGCACCCTTCCGAAATTTTCAGATAGGCAAAATGTGAAGGTGTGGTAATTTTCCGTTCATAAATGTATTCCGGCTGGTAGGTTACCTTTAATTCGTCAACCATGGCTTTCAAATCGAACTTCCCAAAATAGCGATCAACTTCAGGAATTTCGGTTTCCAAATCCTTCTGGTAACGCTCCGACAAACAACCCATTACATACAATTTCCCGATGTCACCCCGCTTTTTGGCTTCCACATAATCCAGAATCATATCGATGGATTCCTGTTTGGCGTCGTGAATAAACCCGCAGGTATTTACAAACACAGCATCAAAATTCAAATCATTCGAATCGTGCATCACTTCATATTTTCCCTTTTCCAGTTGGTTTAACAAAACCTCTGAATCTACGAGGTTTTTCGAACAACCCATCGTAACCACATTTACACGTTTTTTTGCCATGTTTCAAAATTTTGTGCTGCAAAGAAAAGATTTTTTTGTCTGAAATAGAAATCGATGATGGAAAACCTTTCAACTGATAACATCAAGATTTTTTTTTGAAAACCGTTAAACAAACAATTTTAGAATAATTATTGAAATTCATTTTATTTTTATTGTTTTTCAATAAATTTTTATTGATATTTGCCGTCGAATTAATTTTAAAACATAAGATCATGGAATTCAAATTTCAAACCAGAACAGAGCAGATTTTAAGTGTATTGAAAATAATTGCCTGGGTTGCTTTCTTCGGCTTTGTGGTGAAGGCAGGGGCCTATGTTATTTCGTATGTTGTAAGTTTTTCTCGTCCGGCGGGGGCCCAAAATCTCTACATGGGAATTGACTTATTGGAACTGAGAAATCACAGTGTTTTAAAATACAGTACTTTAATTGCAGCCTGGGTGGCACTTTTAGTAATGAAAGCCAATGTTTGGTACAGGGTTGCCCGAATAATTTCACTGATTAAAATTGAAAGCCCTTTTACCCTGGAACTAACTCGCAAGTTGGAAAAAATTAGTTATTTACTTTTCAGCATCTCAATTTTGGGGTATTTGGGCAGCACATTTGCCGGATGGCTGGGAGAAATGGCGCAACAATTTCAAAATGACTGGAATGCCGGCGAGTTTCTTTTTATGGCGGGCCTCCTTTTTATCGTTTCACAAATTTTCAAGCGTGGTGTCGAACTGCAATCCGAAAATGAGCTAACCGTATAATTATGGCAATTGTAGTAAATCTTGATGTAATGATGGCAAAGCGAAAGATGTCGCTGAATGAACTTTCAGAAAAAGTAAACATTACGCTGGCCAACCTTTCGATATTAAAAACCGGAAAAGCAAAAGCCATCCGTTTTAGTACGCTTGAAGCCATTTGCGAAGCACTTGAATGTCAGCCGGGAGATATTTTGGAATATATAAATGAATAATTATTGAAAAAACTTCGGGTAGATAAAAAGAAAAAAGAGTAGAATTCTTGGACGCTTTTTTGAAGATGTGATTGATAATTTACAAACCCCTTTGATAGAAACCAATCTAATACAGAAGCATTCTACTCTTTTTGATATGAACTTCTTTTTACCAAAACATGTTCCAAAAAATGAAATCACTGAAATACAAAACATTACTCAAAAAACGAATTTGCACACAGTCCCGGAGCGGGAAACATTGTCCGAAAAAGCAGCCAGAAAAATGAAGCTGGCTGTATTTTAATTCCTGCAGACATTACACCCACACAATTTAACTACTGCTTGGTTTTCAACGGATTTTCAGCCTCTTCGAAAAACTGTTTCTGCAATTCAGGAACCACTGTATCCGCTTTTACCTGCTGAATCATTTCCACCAGTTGTTTTACAGTTTCATCTATCAGTAATTCGCCAGCTTCAGGAGTCGCCTTACCGGCATCGCCACCGTAATGGTTAGGAAAACTTGCATACCACCAGATTCCGGAATACACATATTTCAGGTTTTTCATTCGTTCAAGATCGGCACCCGACTGTTGCCCGGCCCTGTCGATATGAGTCACCTTTGGGTGAGCTGCAGCCATCATCGAAGTTTCACTGTTTCCGGCATGCTGATCGTATTTATCGTGCTGTGACAGTTCAGCCGCTTTTTTCTCTACTTCAGGATTATCCTGTGGCCGGAACCAGTAAAGTGAATAATTTCGCGGTTCGGAAAGCTGAGCCATTCCAAAATAATTAAGAAATGCACTGTTTCCGCCATGTCCGTTTACAATAATTATTTTTTCAAATCCGTTCCGGTTTAATTCGTTCAGCGTTTCCTGCAACACTTTCCAGATTATTTCCGGGCTGTAGGCAATGGTTCCCGGCTGATGACGTGCTTCGTTAATCTGGCTGAAATAATACCACGGAAAAACAACCACATACTCCTGTTCTGCCGCACGCAGCGAATATTCCCTCGACATATAGAGGTCGGTTCCCAACGGAAGTTGTGGCCCGTGTTTTTCAAAAACTCCCAGCGGGATGATACAGGTTTTTTGACTTTTATCAACTGCCTTTACAAAATCGGGGGCGGTTAGTTCTTCCATTCTGAATGGTAAATCCTGGGCGCCTGAACAAAAGAAAAACAAAGCCGCAAAAAACAGCATAGAAATTTTTTTCATTGATTTTAGGTTTTAGTTAAACTTTTGCCAAAAGTAAAAGGTTCCTTTATAATTCCCAATGATTTCCTATTTTTAAACACCAAAGAGAATGTATGCAGATTGTAATTGCACATAGCCATCTGAATCCGGGCGGGGTAACGCGGATTATCGAATCGCAAATCGAAAGTCTCACAAGTTATTCGGTTAAAGTACTGGCCGGAAACTGTTCAAATCCGGAGGCAATTACTTCAAAGGGTGCCGAACTTTATATTATTGAAGATTTGAATTACCTTGAAAACAGGAAATATTCAGACAAAGAAGCCCTGTTGTTGCTTCACCAGGTACACCGCCAAATACGAAACCAGTTGCCCGCCGGCGCTGTCCTGCATTTTCACAACCTGAACCTGGGGAAAAATCCAATCGTAACATACGCCGTTTATTTGCTGGCCAAAGAAGGAGCAAAAGTATTGAATCATGCACACGATTTTGCGGAAGATCGTCCCGGCAATTACCGCTTTCTGAAAGAAATTCTTTCCGATATTTTTTTGCAGCGTATGGAAGAAGTTTTATATCCGCAACTTCCCAATTATCATTACGGTGTACTGAATTCATTTGATTTTGAAAGATTGCAAAAATACGGTGTTCAAAAAGAGCGGATTGAATGGTTGCCCAATCCGGTAACTTTTAATACCGCTGAAAATATTTCGGATAAAACCGGTGCAAAAAAAGAAATTTGTT
>JAFGDX010000046.1 GCA_016931875.1 Prolixibacteraceae bacterium | reverse complement strand
TTTGGAATTTGTTTTTTGTTTTTGGCAATTATACTGTTTGCCGCATTTACAATGGTTTGTGTTGAACGGTAATTTTGTTCGAGTTTAAAAATTTTATGCTCCGGGTAATCGGTTTTGAAGTTCAGGATATTTTCAATACGCGCCCCGCGGAATGAGTAAATACTTTGTGCGTCGTCGCCCACAACGCAAATGTTGTTGTGCCGGGCCGCCAGTTTTTTAACGATGAGATATTGCGCATAATTGGTGTCCTGATACTCATCAACCAACACATAATCAAACCGGTTTTGATACTTTGCCAAAATTTCAGGATGGTCGCGGAAAAGCAGGTTGGTTCGCAGCAGTAAATCATCAAAATCCATGGCCGCCGACAAAAAGCAGCGTTTTACATATTCCTTGTAAATTTCAGCAATGGCAGGCATTCTCATGTTTTTGTCAACCAGGCGGATTTCGGTTTGCTGTGCATAAACAGCGGGTGTAATCAGGTTGTTTTTTGCCATCGAAATACGGCTGGCAACCACCCCCGGTTTGTATACTTTATCGTCGAGCTGAAAACTTTTGATGATGGTTTTTACCAGGCTTTTGCTGTCGGCGCTGTCGTAAATGGTAAAATTCGACGGGAACCCCAGTGTTTCATGTTCCATTCGTAAAATACGTGCAAAAATGGAGTGAAAGGTTCCCATCCAAAGGTAACGGGCAGCCTTTTCGCCCACTACTTTGGCAATTCGTTCCTTCATTTCGCGGGCTGCCTTGTTGGTAAAAGTGAGCGCCAAAATGGTTGACGGGCGGGCACCCTGTTTTAACAAATGCGCAATCCGGTAGGTTAGTACCCGCGTTTTTCCTGAGCCTGCCCCTGCAATTATCAATGCCGGTCCTTCCGAACTTAAAACGGCATTCTGTTGCGTTTTATTTAAATCTTGTAAGTAATCAAACACTTTATAACTGATTTCTAATTCAAAAAAACAAAAGTAAAAGATGTTCAGTGTTTTCACTGAAAAATGTATACGACATTTATCAACAATACAAAAAATAGCCGATGTAATCAGTTCCACAGGGATTTTTCATCTTTGTAAAACAATTAAATAAAAATTATACGTTAATATTGTAGCGAAAAGTTTTCTGTTTATATGAAGCAAAAAAGTAATTCAACGGTTATCCTTTTTTTTCTGTTTTTTCTGATTGCCAACTCACTGGCAGCCCAATTGAATGCACCGGGTTCAACGGGGGCGGCAGAAACCAGCTATCCCTCGTTTCCGGAAGCGGACAGTATTTTTATGTTTTGTGCTGAAAACGAGACAGCTCAAATTGCTGAATTGAGAGTGACTACAACACTTACAGGTACAAAAACATTTTTGTGGGAAGTATACAATAACCAGACAGCTTCGTTTGATTTTTATTTTTCTGAAAATACTGAAAATGCAAGTTCCGCCATCGCAGCGCTTGCTGACGGATGTTACAGGGCAACCGTAACACAGGGCGAAACAACCGAGATTTACAGGGCCTGGGTTTTTAATACCTGGATTCTGGCTGAAGGAACGGTTACCTACCCCAGTTGCGAATCGTTTGCATTAAACGGAAGTTTTACCTCTTCGGAAATAAACTATTATGATCTATCAACCAATGCTGAACTTACACTTTCAAGAGACATGAAGGTAGAGTGGAAGGAGGGAGATGTTATTCTTTCCACGGTATTGAATCCGGAGATGTTTGACCCGCCCACCTCCAATGTAGATTATACTTTTCGGGTGTTTGATCGTTTTGGCTGTGCAAAAAATGTAGCTGTCCCGTATCAGCCCATTGCCGTGAAAGCCAGTTTTACGGTAGATGCCGACTGGACCAGTGATATGACCGGGGAAGCGCCGCTGGAGGTGACATTTACAAACACGTCGGAAAATGCCGACCCAAGTGGTTTTGAGTGGTTTTTTTACCGCGACTTAAACGAAATTAAGCAGGAAGCAGAAAACGGGCAGGGTGAAATTGACAGCATCATGCTGGTAGCGTACGATGTGAGCCCGGTTTTTACCTACGAAAATACCGGCACGTACATGGTTAAACTGGTGGCTAAAAATTTTGCCAGCGATACACTGACCTGTGTTGACACAACGATGATGGAAGATTACATTTATGTTGACTCTTCGTTTGTGGAAGCGCCCAATGTTTTTACACCCAACGGCGACGGAACCAACGACGATTTTATTGTGAAATTCTGGTCGATGCAAAGTATCAAAATTTCGATTTTTAACCGCTGGGGAAAACGTGTGCATTTTTGGGATAAATCGGATATTCGCGGTTTTGAAGAAACCTATGCCGAATCGGTTTGGGACGGAAGAATAGGGGGCCGGTTTGCAAGCCCCGGAGTGTACTATTATGTTGTGGAAGGCCGCGGCCGCGACGGGAAAACCAGGAAAGCTCACGGGTTTGTACATCTCTTCAGAGGTAAATAGATATTTATTTCACCAGCAGCATTTTTAAGAAATCATATATTTCCTGAGTTGTTTCTTCTCCTGCATTTGTTTTATTTATTTCAAAAGTAGCCACCGGATTTAGTTTCCATTTTTGAATAACATCCTTTACAAGCTCTCTGCGAACAGAAAGAACAATCGTATTTGTGCTTTTTTTGAATAAGTGGT
>JAFGDX010000416.1 GCA_016931875.1 Prolixibacteraceae bacterium | reverse complement strand
GAAGGGATTGATATTGTGATTGCGCTCGATATTTCGAGCAGTATGCTGGCCCGCGATTTTACCCCCGACCGCCTGGAAGCGGCAAAAAATGTGGCCATGGAATTTATTTCGGGCAGAGAATACGACCGCATGGGCCTGGTGGTTTTTGCAGGCGAAGCATTTACCCAGTGCCCCTTAACCACCGACCGCGCCGTTCTTTTAAATTTGTTTAAAGACATTCAGAGCGGGATGATTAAAGACGGAACTGCCATCGGCAACGGACTGGCTACTTCGGTAGCCCGTTTAAAAGACAGTGAAGCCATCAGCCGCGTAGTAATCCTGTTAACCGACGGGGAAAATAATGCCGGTGAAATTGCTCCGGTTACAGCGGCAGAAATAGCCAAAACATTTGGAATCAGAGTTTATACCGTGGGCGTAGGTTCTATAGGAACAGCCCCCTACCCTGTGCAAACACCTTACGGTATTCAGCTTCGCGACATGGAAGTAAAAATCGATGAAGAAACCCTGCAGGAAATTTCAACCCTTACTGATGGGAAATATTTCAGGGCAACCAGCAATACCAAACTTGAAGAGATTTACAAAGAAATTGATGCGCTGGAGAAATCAAAAATTGAAGTGAGGGAGTTTAACCGTAAATCAGAAGAATTTGTACCGTTTGCGCTGGCCGGTTTGCTCTCATTGATTTTGAGTTTTGTGTTTCGGACAACCGTATTCAGAAGTATCCCGTAAAACAGAAAAGCATGGAAATGTTCAGATTTGAAAATAGTGAATTTTTATGGGGCTTGTTAATTATTCCGGTGCTGGCCCTCCTCTTTATATGGTCAAGAATTGCGCGAAAAAAGGCCCTGAAACGTTTTGGCAATGCAGAAATAGTAAAACAACTGATGCCCTTTTCTTCCAAAGGAAGGCCGGTGTTTAAATTTATTGTTCTGATGCTGGCGCTTGCATTTATTATCACCGGGACAGCCCGCCCTCAGTTTGGCTCAAAACTGCAAAAAGTAAAACGCGAAGGTATTGAACTCATTATCGCGTTGGATGTTTCCAACAGTATGATGGCCGAAGATATTCAGCCCAATCGTTTGGAACGCGCCAAAAGAGCCATTTCGCGACTGGTGGATCGTTTAACCGGCGATAAAATAGGATTGATAGTTTTTGCAGGCGATGCCTACACACAACTTCCCATTACCAGCGATTACAACTCGGCCAAACTATTTTTGAACTCGGTAAGTACTGAAATTGTACCCAAACAGGGAACAGCCATCGGGGCGGCAATTAATCTGGCCTCCAATTCGTTTACTCCAAACGGGAAAGCCAACAAAGCCATTGTGGTGATTACCGATGGGGAAAACCACGAAGATGATGCCGTTTCGGCGGCCAAAGATGCCGTAGATAAAGGAATTCTGGTTCATGCCATTGGGATGGGGCTTCCGCAGGGTTCCCCCATTCCGGTAATACAAAACGGACAAAAAGATTACCTGAAAGACAGGGATGGCAAAGTTGTTGTAACAAAACTGAACGAACAGATGCTGGAACAGATTGCCGCCGCCGGAAACGGAATTTATGTGCGGGCCAACAATGCACAGGTGGGTTTAAATGCCCTGTTCGATGAAATTAATAAAATGGAAAAAGAAGAAATGGAATCAAGGGTTTATTCAGAATACAACGACCAGTTTCAGTACTTTTTTGCCATTGCACTGGTTTTAATTTTGTTTGAATTTATGATTCTGGAAAGAAAAAATAAATATTTGAAACACATTCAACTGTTTTCAACAAAGTAGAAAAAAGATGAAACGGATAATTTTAACAGCGATGATAATAACTTCTTTTGCCATTCTGGCCCCGGCACAGAATGAACGGAAGTTTGTGAGGAATGGGAATAAATTATTTATGGAAGCGGTGAAAGACACAACGCGGCTCGATACAACCCGATTCAGCAACGCAGAGACCGAGTACCGCAAAGCACTCAATAAAAAACCGGCTGATACAAAATGGAACTTTAACCTGGCCGACGCACTTTACAAGCAAATGCGTTTTGAGGAAGCTGCCGGAAAATTCAACGAACTGGCTGATAAAATGGAAACCCCCGAAGAGAAAGCCCGGGCGCTTCACAACATGGGAAACAGCCAGCTGATGCAGCAGAAGTTAGACGAAAGCATTGAAGCATACAAAGATGCATTAAGGAACAACCCAAACGATTTGGACACAAAATACAACCTTGCCTACGCGCAAATGCTGAAGAAACAGCAGGAACAACAACAGCAGCAAAATCAGCAGAATCAGGACCAGAACAAAGATCAGAATCAGGATCAGCAAAACCAGGATCAAAATCAGGATCAGAATCAAAACGACCAAAATAAACAGGATCAGCAAAACCAGGACAAACAACAACAGCAACAGCCTCAAAATAAAATTTCAAAAGAAAATGCGGAACAGTTGCTGCAGGCTTTACAAAACGATGAACGCGACATTCAGGAGAAAGTAAAAAAAGCCAAGGCTGCCAAGGCAAAACGAACAAGGGTTGAAAAAGAATGGTGACAAAAGGATAAAAGACGAAGGAGTAAGGAATTTTCGAGTAATTAAAATATTTTTGCAGAATTCAGATTAACAATGATAAAAAAATTAACCACATATTTCTTTTTCTTTTTTGTGATTTTTACTGCTCAGGCCGAAGACACAAGATTTGTTATGTCGGCACCCAATGCAGTGGAAATGGGACAGCAGTTCCGGCTTTCCTTTACACTAAACGAAAGGGGAACCAACCTGAAACTGCCGCCGGGGCTTACCGATAATTTTGAGGTGCTGATGGGCCCAAGCACCGGCCAGTCGACAAGTATAAGCACCATTAACGGACGAACCACTACCGAGGTGACCTTTTCATATACGTATATTCTGCGGGCCAAAAAAGAAGGCACTTTCGAAATTCGCCCGGCTTCCATCGAAGCAGGAGGAAAAGTATTTGAATCCAACCGGCTGGAAATACAGGTTGTAAAAGCCCAAAGTCAGCCCGCACAGCCACAAAGCGGAAACAGCG
>JAFGDX010000415.1 GCA_016931875.1 Prolixibacteraceae bacterium | reverse complement strand
AAGTAGAAACAGCTGATACCGTTGGCGCCGGCGATTCGTTTCTGGCAAGTTTGGTGGCCAACCTTGAAAAAATGCACTCGCCCGAAAAATCGCTGGAATATGCCTGCGCCACAGGAGCATTTGTAGCTTCGCAGCCCGGCGCTGTACCCGATTATTCTGAAAAGGATATTGAACAATTAATTCAGGCATCACTGGTCTGATTTTGCAACCCTTTGCATTTTCCCTTGTCACTATAATTGAAAGAAATAAAATTGGGAACAAAAGAGCAAATACATAAAAGTATTGTCGAAGCCTGTCAGAAAGGCAAAGACAAAGCCAGGTACGAGCTCTACCAATTATACTCGAAAGCAATGTTTAACATTTGTTACCGGATGATGAACAACCGTGAGGAGGCTGAAGACATGCTGCAGGAAGCGTTTACACAGGCTTTTATGAACCTGCACTCCTTCCGTTTTGAATCAAGTTTTGGAACATGGTTAAAAAAAATTGTAGTAAATACGTGTTTGAATGCGATAAACAAAAAAAAAGTGGAATTAACCTACTGCGAAGAAATTTATAATTACGACCATCCGGAAGACGAAGAGGAAGAAACAGAAACAGAATTTACAGTTGCCAACATTACCAAAGCCATGCAAATGCTTCCTGAAGGCGGAAGAATGATTTTCTCGCTGTATTTATTTGAAGGATACGACCATACCGAAATTGCTCAGATAATGAACATTTCAGAATCAACATCAAAGAGCCAGTTTATGAGGGCAAAACGACGCATTATTGAGATATTGAAAAATCAAAAAGCGCTGAAAAAATGAAAACAGATCGTTTGGAAGAATTTATAAAAAAGAACCGCTCCGGGTTTGACCAGTTCGAACCGTCGGACAAGGTTTGGAAAAACATTGACAAAGCAACCCGCCCGTCAAAAATCAGAAGGTTAAATACACCGCTGTTCCGTATTGCCGCTGCACTTGTTTTGGCAGTTTTGTTTACGGTTGTTTTTTACCAAACCAAAGTAAAAACCCAGGGTGGATACGCCGGCAGAATTGAAGACCCTGAATTGCGCGAACTGGTGGAAGCAGAAGCATATTATGCACATCAGGTAAACGGAAAATTAAAAGAAATACGAAAGTGTTATTATACCAATCCTGAACTAAAGGAAGAAATTGAAACCGATTTAACCGAATTGCAGGAAATGTACAATGAACTAAAAGGCGATTTACGCGAAAATATTTCAAACAAAACCGTTATTGAAGCCATGATTGACAACAACCGCACCCGGCTAAAACTGGTTGATGAAGTTCTGGAACAAATAAATTGTTAATTTGGAAAAGCAAAAAATGAGACAACTGAAAAAAATAGGTAGTATTCTTCTTTTGGGTTTGATTCTTCCGGTTTCAGTATTTGCCCAGTTTACAGAAACAAAGGAAATTTCAAAACATTTTAAAGTTTCGCCCGAAACCCGGATTGAAATTGCCAACAAATACGGGAAAATAGAACTCAACACCTGGGAAAAGGATTCAGTTGTGATTACTGTCGATATTCGTGTGGAAGAAAGAAAATTGTCGAGACTCGAAAAAGCAATGGACGACATCAGGTTTGACATTACCGACAACCCGCATTTTTTAATTTTCAGAACCGCCGTTGGGGAAAACCGGAGCACACTGGAAAAAGAGATTATGAAATTTAAAGAATCACTTCTGCAAACCGACGGCAAAATGGAAATCAATTACACGGTGTGGCTCCCCGAATCGAACGAGCTAAAAGTGGAAAACAAATTTGGCGATATTTTTATCGGCGACTATTCCGGCGAAGTAGAAATCAATCTCTCCAACGGAAACCTCAAATCGCACGATTTTAATAACCGGCTCGTCCTTACCCTCAATTTTGCCGATGCCACCATAAACCAAATGGTCAACGGAAGAATCGACGGCAACTACAGCGATTTGTACATACGAAAAGCCGAATCCCTGCGGGTTGTCAGCAAATCTTCCAATTTCGAAATCCTGGAACTCAAAGAACTCGATGCTGATTCGAGAAGAGATAAATTCCGTATCAGGCTTGCCGATTGGATTGAAGCAAAAGGCAGCTTTTCAAATTTCAGAATAAATGAACTGACCGACCGTTTAACCCTGCGCACTGAATACGGAGATATTGATGTGGAAAAAACATCCCCCGATTTCAGCACTATTTTTATCGAATCGCGTTCAACCGACATCAACCTCTACTTCCCGCAGGATGCAGGTTTTGGTTTTGAAATAGCACACACCGATGCCGAACTTAATTTGTGCCGCGAAATGGAAATTGAAGAAGAGAAAAAACCGGATGAAAATACTGAGCAGACTGAACTTAAAGGAGTGTTCAATAAAAATCAGCAAAACAATACAAAACTGTTTATCAAAGCCACCTCGGGGGAGATTAATATCTTCTCGGATTAAAAAAACGTTTCAGAAAAAAAATTAACTTTTTTGCACACTTTTTGCAACCTTTCACAAAAGCTCCTGTCTGTAAGAGATAGAAAGATAAACAATTAACAGAAAACAATTTTTTAAAGTCATGAAAACAATTAAACTTTTTTTACCGGGCTTCATCCTGGTTTTATTTGGAGCCACAAGTTGTATCGACGATTTTACCATTTCCGGCAACGGAATTCCGGCCACCGAAGGAAGAATCACACTGGGTTTTGAAGAAGTACAATCGGAAGGCGAATTTGATGTTCACATTACCAACGGCGATGAATTTGAAGTGGTAGTAAATGCCGAATCGAACATCCTGCCTTACATTGAAACCAATGTAACCCGAGGCAAACTGCGGATTTATGTGCGCGGTATTCACAATGTAAAAAACCGTTTGCCCATGGAAGTTTACATTACCACTCCCCATTTGGAAGGAATTACCCAAAGCGGTTCGGGGATAATTACCACCGATTATTTTGTTACCGACCACATGGATGTGGTTATTTCAGGCTCGGGCAGAATTGAAACAGCCCTTGATGCGTTGGATCTTGATGCTGTTATTTCCGGCTCCGGCCGCCTCGATTTATCCGGCTCTTCCAATTTTGCCGATTTT
>JAFGDX010000414.1 GCA_016931875.1 Prolixibacteraceae bacterium | reverse complement strand
TTTCCGTTTTCCAACTCGTTCGGGTTTTCTGCAACAATAATCCGGTAAGCAGTTTGAATTACGTTGCTGCCTGACGATTTCAGCTGCCAGCCCAGCAGTGGCGCTGAATCTACTCCCACAGGATGTTCCCTGAAATTACAGGTCAGCCTGTCGACGGTAACTTCCGGGGTATGCTTACAAGCTAAAACCGAGGAAAAAATTGTTATAAATGAAATCAGAGTTCTGAATCTAATCTTCATGTTTTTATTCATTGGTTTCCACGCTGAAATGATACGTTCCGGAACCGGTTTTCACCTCTAATCTACTTTCATTTTTCGCTACACTGTAAATACCTGCTGTTCCCTCAATATACCGGTTATTCTCCCATATTTTTGATTCACCTTCCCAAACAGTTACATCAGCATTCGGAGGAAATGGAAGAGCAACGGTTGCGGTTGTATTTGCCGGTATGGTTACATTCTGAATAAAATAGCCGTTTTCTTTTTTCCAGTCTGAAACAACGGTTCCGGCAACGGTTTCCACCGAGGCATTCACCGCGTCAAGCTCGCCGGGAACATAAGGTTTAACTGATATGTTGGCATAGCCGTTTGTGGTTTCACCTTCCATCGGTGACTGAATTCCGGCTAAAAATTTGTAAAAATATTCGCTTACAGAACCAAACATCTGATGATTGTGGGAGTTGTCTCCTTCCCAGGATTCCAGCAATGTGGTTGCCCCGTTTTTCAGCCAGTATCCGAAACCGGGATAAGTTGTTTGTGTGGCTATTTTATAAGCCGTTTCGTTTTCGCCGTTTTCAACCAGTACCGGCCACAGGTATTTTGTGCCGATGATTCCTGTGTTCAGGTGGTTGTTTCTGGCCCTGATATCGTCCATTACCGTTTGAAATACTTTTTCCTTGTAGTTTTCCGGTACCACATCGCCGGCCAAAGCCAGCAACTGATAGGTTTGGTAGGTTGAATCGGTGCCGTATAACGCAGTTTCCGTGTTAAGGAATTTTCTGTTGAATTCCTGCCGAACCGTATCCGACAATGATTTGTAATATTGAGCATCCTCTGTAAAGCCAAGTTTTTCAGCAATTCCCGACAGCAGCAAACTATTGTTGTAGTAATAATATGTGTTTACAACGGCGTGGTTGGGACAATCTCTTTGCCCGGGCGCACACCATTCGCCCAGTGAGTACCAGTAGCCATCGAAATTATCGATGATGTAGGGTTCAGATGGATCCTCATCTTTTGACCCCAGTTCTCTCAGATAGTTCACATAGTTTTTCATGGCGGGATAATGGTCGCGCAAAATTTGGGTGTCCTTGTAATAATGATTCATCCACCAGGGAATTAGAATGTAGGCGCTCCCCCAGGCCACGCCACCGCCCATTCCGCCTACCAACACGGGCGAAGTATTTGGAATCCGGCCATTTTCTTCCTGCGAATCGCGCATGTCGTTTAACCATTTGGTGTAAAACGGCGCCATATGAAAATCGTGCATCGAGGTTTCTGCAATCACCTGTCCATCGCCGTTATACGCGCCTTTTTCACGATGCGGACAGTCGGTCGGATAACTTTGCATGTTGCTCATTTGTGCCCACACTCCGGCTTCGTGAATTTTGTTTAACAACGGATTGGACGATTCAAATGTGCCGTTTCTGTCGTTTGCTGAACGTACCACTCGTCCTTCCACGTTGAGATATTTTGGATTTTTTTTGTCATTCACTGTCACTTCAATATATCGGAACCCGGAGTAAAAAAAACGGGGCTCCCAGGTTTCTCTTTTATCACTTTTAAGGGTGTAGTCGCTCCAGGTTTCAGCATGATATCTGTGTTTTGTGCTGAGTTTATCTCCTTCTTCCAGGGGTTTCGAAAACAGCGAATCATTCAGTGTTTCGGCACCGCGAATACGGATGACCTGGCCGGGTTCCCCTTCAATTTCAAGGCGCCACCAGCCGGCCATGTTTTGCCCCAGGTCAAAAAGATATACTCCTGGTTGCGGGTTGGTTTGTTTTACCGGAGCAAGGGTTTGGGTAACTTTTATGGGTGGCATCAGTTGTGCTTTTAATTTTCCTCCCGGGCCTTCGCTCAATGCTGCCGTTGCCCAACCCGAATCATCAAACCCACTTTCCGACCAGCCTGGGATTTCCTTTCTTGCATCATAATCCTCGCCTCCGTAAAGATTGTTAAAAGTGATTGGCCCGTCTGCGGTTTTCCAGGTATCATCGGAAACAATCACTTCCTGGCTTCCATCTTCGTAAGAAATCATAAGCTGCATAAAAAAAGCAGGGCTTCCCAAGGAATTATTACCACTTCCCCAACTCCAGCGACCCTCTGTCCTGAGCATATTCCAGGCGCCGTTGGCCAGCATGGCTCCGGCTGCATTTTCACCTTTTTTTAGCTGCGATGTAACATCGTAGGTTGAATACAAAATGGTTTCTCTGTAATCGGTAACACCGGGATCCAGTACATGGTCACCTACTTTTTCACCGTTTAGGAAAAACTCGTAAAAACCTGCTGCGGTGACATAGGCAAATGCCTGTTCAATATTTTTTTCAACCTGAAATCCCTTTCGTAACAACGGACTTGCATTGGTTATCTTCTCCTGAGTGCTTATCCATTTTGCCTGCCATTCATTTTCATTTAAAATACCGGTTTGAAAGAATGCCGGTTCACTCCAAACCGATGTTTCATCAGCCAGCCAAACCTGTACACGCCAGAAATACTTTGTGTTGCTTTGCAGCTTTTTCCCTTCATAACCGAGATTAACGGTTTCTCCGGAGTTGATTTTTCCGGAATCCCAGAACTCCCCGTTTCCTTTGTTTATTTCATCAATACTTTCACCAACAATAATTTGATAAGCTGCCTGGTGAACATCACGTTGTGACGACCAAAGCTGCCACGAAAACCGTGGTTTTGCAACATCCACACCAAGAGGGTTTTGCAAATATTCCACCAACATTTTATCAACTTTTACATCAGAAGATGGGTTGCACCCTGCAAAAAACAGAACTGCTGCAAGAAATAAAAATACGGTTGTAAAACGCTTATTCTCTTTCATATAGTTAGGTTTAATTTGTAATTCAATTTTATATAAAAATACAACAAAATGAAAAATCCAGGCCCGTGGAACTCATTCCGAACTAATCAGCGCTTGTTTCATAAGTTATGATTAGATATTTGGAACGCGGAAAGTTTCTATCC
>JAFGDX010000045.1 GCA_016931875.1 Prolixibacteraceae bacterium | reverse complement strand
TTATCGAAATCGTTTTCAATATATTCGTTGATTTTTCCCTTTATTTCCTGGTCATCCTCCTTTTCTAAATTTTTCAGCACATCGGAAATTATGGTTGGATTTTTCATGTTCTGGTATTTCAGTTTCATGATAATAACTTCCAATTCTTCCCCGGTTGAAAGTTCATCTTTACATTCAAAATACCATATGTTGTTGTATTGTTCAAATTTCCGGTCGGCCCATTCCCAATCTTTTTTATTATAATTGGCGTGATGTTTTTCCACTCGTTCAATAAATTTTTTAAACCCGGAAAGATAAGCATCTTTCCCATCAGGTTTTAAACAGGAAGAGAAAAGCACAAACAAGAAGGAGAATAGCAATAACGGGACAATGTATTTTTTTTCTGACAAATTCATTCTGAACAGTTTAAATCACTTTCCAGGGCCATTTTACACAATCTTTTATTTCGGGGAATACAACAAAATCGGCTTTTCCTTTCATTGCCAGTGTTTTTACATTGTAGCCCACCAGTTGTTTGAGGGCTGTGTTCATTGTTTTTCCGGAAACAGAAACATCGTCAACCAAAAGAATACGTTTTCCTTCCAGGTTCATGGGTGGTTTTTGAAGGACAACCGGCTCGTCAAAACGTGGTTGGTTGTTTTCGTCGCGGTAGTTGAGTACCAGCACCTGAAGTTCAGCCTTGAGATGAAAGGCAAGCAAACTGGCCGGCACAATTCCGCCCGACCCAATACCGATAACCAAATCAAAGGGTGGCAAATCCAATTTTTTTACTCTTTCCGATATTTCAACAAATGACAATGGAACCATATTTAACGTTTTGTATTCGTAACCATTCAAAAATAAGAAATTAACCCGTATAATCTTCCTGGTTTGTTTTTCCTCTGCTCTCGTACACCGGGATTTCAACAAAAAAAGTGGTTCCTTTTCCCATTTTGGTTTCGAACCATACTTTCCCTTTAAAATTTTCGACAATGTTTTTTACGATGGCAAGTCCGAGTCCCATCCCGCTTGATTTGGTTGTAAAACTCGGGCTAAACAGTTTGTCGCGTAAATCAACAGGAACGCCTGTTCCGTTATCGGAAACCGAAATTACAGCCATGTGCTCGCGTTTGTTCAGTAAAATATCAATTTTCCCTTTTCTGGTTTCGGGTACCGACTGGATGCCGTTTTTAACCAGGTTGATGATTGCCCGTGAAAGTTGTTCGCGGTCAGCATTTACCTGCAAATCTTCCCAGCCGTTTGAATTGAAATCAATATTTACATTCTCGTGGGTTTCAAAAAGGGCCAATACTTTTCGAAGTTGTTCGGCAAGTAAAAAAACCTGGTTTCGCGCCGTGGGAATTTTAGCAAAATTGGAAAACTCAGTAGCGATATTTGAAAGATTATCGATTTGTTCAATCAATGTTGCTGTAACTCGTTCAATGTATTCGTTGTATTCTTTCCCTTCTCCTTTTGCCCGTTGTAAATGCTGAATATTAAGTTTCATGGGGGTAAGCGGGTTTTTAATTTCGTGGGCAATTTGTTTGGCCATTTCGCGCCACGCTGATTCGCGTTCCGAACGTGCCAGCAAGTCGGCACTGATGGCCAGTTCTTCCACTTTTTTATTGTATTCTTTTACCAGGCTCCCAATTTCGTCGTGGCGGTTATAAAGTATCGGCTCGTTTTGTTTTCCCAGTTCCATTTTCTGAAGGTTTTCCTGAATAACCACCAGGGGCCGTGTTATTTGGTTGGCAATAAACACGGCTACAATAATGCTGGCCAAAAACAGCAACACATATAAATTGATAAATGCCACGATAAAAGTAGAAATTTCCTGGCTGTAATTATCCTGGCGGATAAAATACGGAAGATTAATAATTCCGAGATAATCGCCCCTAAAATTTACAATGGGGCGGTAGGCCGATAAATAGGATAATTCGCCAATTTTTTCGCGCTGGAAATAGCCAATTTGGTAATTCCCCACAATTTCGTAATAGGCCTGTGCGTTGATACGTGTGGAAACCAGCCCGCGGTCGTAAACTTCAAAACGCGATGACGAAACCAGACGCCCGTCGTTCCCATAAATATTGATATCGGTTCTGAAAATATTCGATAATTTTGCCAGTTCGCCGTCGAGTACTTCGCGCAATTCATTATTTATTTCAGTAACATTCTCCAGCCGCATATCAATTTCTTCGGCTATCGATTTCATTTTTTCATCCAAATCGCTCCGGTGTTTGGTTTTGTAACGGTCGATATTGTAAAATATGGTTGCCAGGGCAACTACCAAAAGCGAAACAAAAACAATGGAAATAATGGCTGCCTGAATTTTAAATTTCAAATCAAAATTCACCCGTCGGTTCCGGAGGTTGCGGCTTCCTATCAGAAGTAAAATCATTACTGAAAGAAAATAGAAAACAAAGAGATAGGGAAAAGAGATAAGATAATCGACAATGGTAAAAAGCTCGCGGGAAACAATTACGTAATTGTCTTCGCGTGTATTGTAAATGAGATGTTCCATTCCATCCCACTTTTTAAAGGTATATTCCTGGTCGGTAATAAACGAAAAGTCATCGTCAGAAGCCATTTCCAGATAGCGGTCAACATACGAGTTGTAATTGTAATCACCGTATTTATCGGTCAAATCTCCTCCGTAATATTTGGCGTAATCAAACTTTTTATAGTCGTCGGGTTTCATCATCGATTTGTCGATTAACAATTCGGGGAAACCAATTCCTTCAAAAAGCAAATCGGAGTCGATATTGATAAAAATGGATGCTTCGCGGCTGTATTTTAAACTCCCTGTGTATGAAATCCGTCCATTCATATTGTCCATAAAATAGAAATCGGTGCCCGGTATTTGCATTCCCTGGCTTTCAATTAAATCTTCAAAAAACGGATAGCAATCCACCGTGTCTCCCATTTCCATCAAAACCAGTTTGTCTTCCGGGTAACAAACAATCACATCCACAATATATTTTCTGAAATAGCTGTTAAAATAGGTTTCAAGCAGATAATCTTCCACCTGGTCGCGGTTTTCAAACAGTAGCTGCATAATTTGCGGGTCGACCCTGATTTGTTCCTGAATTTCGGACAGAAAAACCTCGGCCGCCGGGTCGTGTTCGGCTACCAGTGTAACGGCCAGTAATTTCTGATATTGACGTTCTTTTTCGACGGTGGTGTGATAAATGATTAAAAGCGAATAAACAGCGGTGATGGAAACAAAAATAATGAGGTAACTCAGGGTAAATTTTTGCAGGTAATTTTTCCCAAAAAATACCGCCAGGATGGCTGACACAATAAAATAGGCCAGCACGGTGTAGTATATTTTCTGAATAGAAATAAGCTGAATGACGGCAAGAAAAACACTTATTCCCAACACCAGCGCGGCAAATTGAAGATGTTTAAAATCGTCACGGGCCTGCATATTTACCTTGATGGTAAAAAACAGAACTGCCAGCAAAAACAATCCAACGGCAAAAATACCCAGTACACTTTGCGGCGAAATTTCGGTGATTTTATTAAACGAAAAGGAAAGAGTTGAGTTAAACACCAGTTCCTTAATATAGTAGTTTACCAGCAAATACAAACTGGCAACAAAAAGCAGAAGCAGCGCAATGACAAATTTCCTGGAAAGTTTTGAATTCTCATGAATTTCCTGAATGTTTAAATCGCTGGCAAAATTGTACATCCAGAAAAAGAAAAACATGGCTAACAAAACATAGTCGCCCAGCGAAGGAAGCCAGTTATTCAGCGCAAAATACTCGGGGCTGAAAAACTGGAGGTGAAAAAATACTTTGGGAATCTGAAAAAGAAGATGCAACCAGTAAACAATAAACAAGGTTGCCGCAAGTGCAAAAAGCTTCAGGAAAAACGGAGCGGTTGATTCAATAAACTCCTTTCGGAAATAAAACAGTAAAATAAATAAGCCAAAAAGATAAATAAACCCGGGGTAATACAACTGTTTTGTTGTACACAGATACTGACCGGCCGGCAAAATTGAGAATAGAAACCGACCTTCGCGGTTAACAATTCGGGGCAGTTTTTCAATATCATCTTCAATAATATCATACTCTTCGGGCAGGTTGTATTTTTTCAGAAAAGTATTCTTGAGGTATTTATTTTCGTAGTAAAAGTTATTTTTTATCAGCTGCAGCCCAACAATGCTTACACTGTCGTTATGCAAAGCCTGCACCAGGTAGTACCCGTTTGGCAACTCCACCAAACCATCCAGATTTTCAAACTCTCCCAGATTATTGTAAAACGAAAGTGAGCGATCAGACCAGTAATTTAATCTGCCTGAATTATAAATTAAAACTCCCACCCCTTCTTCTTCGAGCAAGAGATCGTTGTTTTTCAGATAATTGTTTAATTCCCCCCAATAATCTTCTTCCGTAATAATTTGGGAAATATCGAGCAAGCTTTTTTCCAGCCTGTTTTCATCTGCAATTACCTGTGCCTGAAAATCGTCGATGAGGTATTCTTCGGGGTGTCTGTTTAACAACCCATTTTCAATAATTGCTGCAGTAAGAAAAAGGCCAACGGAAACAGTAAGGTAAATGTATTTATTGAGTTTCAGCAGCATATTAATCATGATGATACGGTTCTCCTTTAATAATGGTAAAAGCCCTGTAAAACTGCTCTACACACAAAAGTCGCGCCATTTGATGCGAAAATGTCATACGCGATAACGAAATTTTTGAATCTGCCTTTTTATACACCTCATCCGAAAAACCATAGGGCCCGCCAATCACAAACACCAGTTCTTTTAAACCGCTAAGCATCTTTTTTTCAAGAAATTGGGAAAATTCTTTTGAACTGAACATTTTTCCCTTCTCATCAAACAAATGCATTTCTTTTCCTGAAAAATCTTTGGAAAGAATTCGTTCGCCTTCTTTTACTTTTTGCTGTTCAAACGTTAGATTTCCGGCCTTTTTTACATCCGGAATAACTTCCATTTCAAAGGGAATATAATGCCTCAAACGTTTAATATATTCTTCGGTTGCTTCTTTTATAAATGTTTTATCTGTTTTGCCAACAACCAATAAAGTAAGCTTCATTCCGTCAATTGAATTTTAATTTTATAAATTTACACTAAAATTAAGTGTATAAATCGGTTTTGCACAGTTTTTGCTAATGGTTTGGCACCTAATAAATAAAAAAATATGGCTCTGACAAAAAAACAAATCATTTCAGCTTTTCTGGTTTTCGGATTGGTTTTAGCAACTCTGCCCGGTATTGCTCAGGTTCCTGATGAAATTGTTCTGGGATTAAAACAAGGAAATGTAAAAATACTGTCGCGTTATTTTAACCAGAATGTGGAGCTGGTAGTGCTCGAAAATGAAAATGTGTACAGCAAAGCACAGGCTCAACAAATTGTAGGAAACTTTTTCAATAATTATATTCCCGAAGAATTTACTGTACTTCATAACAGCAACAGCAGCAAAGAAGGAGCAAAATCGGTTATTGGAAATTTAAAAACACTAAAAGGAAACTTCAGGGTTTATTTTCTTTTAAAACAAAGCGAAGGGAAAGAATACATTCACCAACTAAGAATAGAAAAACAATGATACCCTATGAAAGTGGGTTTTTTAAATGCAGACCGCGTTAAAAAGATTGGGGAGAAAATAGCTGAAAAGGCACAAAAAGTTTCGTTCCCTTTTTTTGATGGTGTTCCCATTTACAACGTTGCGCTGTTTTTTTGGAGAAGTATTGTTGACGGCTCGATAACCACCCGTGCTTCGGCCATTGCATTTTCGTTCTTTATCGCCTTCTTCCCTTTTGTAATCTTTCTTTTTACCCTTATCCCGTATATTCCTATCGAAAATTTTCAGGATGAACTTTTTCTGCTGGTACAGCAGGTGGTGCCGGCAAGCACATTTTCAACCGTTGAAGAAACACTTGCAATTATTCTTAAACAGCCCCGTGGTGATTTGCTTTCCTTTGGATTTTTTGCGGCGCTGATTTTTTCAACCAACGGACTGGCCTCGATGATGAGCGCGTTTGATGCCACGGTTCACAGCATCTACCGCCGTTCGTGGGTTAGCCAGCGAATGGCAGCAATAATACTGCTTTTTATACTTTCCATCCTTTTAACTGTTGCCATTGCTTTACTAACCGGCGGGCAGTGGCTCATCAATTATCTTCAGGATACCAATATTCTGCGGGATTCGCTTACCATCTACCTGTTAACGTTTGGGAAATGGGTAATTACCATTTTACTGTTCTTTTTTGCCTATTCATTTTTGTATTATATGGCGCCGGCAAAAAAAACAAAATGGCGGTTTATTTCTGCCGGCGGAACACTGGCAACGGTACTGAGTTTAATAACAATTGCCGGTTTTACCTACTATATAAATAACTTTAGCCGCTACAATATTTTGTATGGCTCCATTGGTACATTATTAATCATACTTCTGCTAATCTATGTAATGTCGTTGATTCTTCTGGTGGGCTTTGAGTTGAATGCCAGCATTTACCAGGCACACACTGAAAAGGAAGAAAAAAATATTTTATAGGCACGGAGCCATTTTACATTATTTTTTCCCCTGTTTGAACAACAGTTCTTTTTCTTCTTTTGTAAGACTTTCGTATCCCGATTTTGCAATTTTATCTAAAATGCGGTTGATTTCTTCCTGTTTGAGGTTTTTCCGCCGGTTGTACTCGTAATCGTCGCGCGGAGGCTGTTTGTAGGTCACCTTCATTTTACTTTTTTGAGAAAACATTCCGGGCACTTTATTCAGGAGTTTTACCAGTCCCCTTCCCCAGTCTTTTCCTCTTCGGAGCTGATAAATATAAAACCAGCCCCAGGCAGCACCGCCAAGATGGGCAATATTCCCACCCGGATTTGAACTTGATATACTCAAAACAGAAAGCAAAACATAAAATCCGGCCACATATTTCAATGCTACTCTTCCAATAAACATCAGGCCTATTTCACGGTTGGGCTCGTAAACAGCCACGGCAACCAGAACAGCAAATACCGATGCCGATGCGCCAAGCAGCAAGCCACGCGCCGAAGCAAAAACCGGAAACACACTGTAGGAAACCATATACAAAATACCCCCGGCAATTCCACCCAGCAAGTAAACACTCAACAGTTTATTCCCTTCAAAATTGTACAAAAACAATTTTCCAAACCAATACAATCCCAAAAGATTAAAAAGAATGTGAAGGAAATTTTCGTGCAAAAACATATAGGTTATCAGTGTGTGTGGCCGCAGAATAAGATCGTTCACACCCGAAGGAAGTGCCAGCCAGTAAGCAAGTGAAAAAGGCTGACCGGCAAGGATAGAAAATACACCGACCAGTTTTATCACCAAAAATACGCCAAGGTTGACATAAATCAGGCGGGTTAATACTGAACCCTTTTTAAACGTATATTTTATGTCGCTTATAATATCCACTTTTTATACTGATTTCAAAAATCAAATCTTAAACTTAATAAAAATGTCTCGAATTTTTGTTCCAGTACTTTATCAGAATAAATCCGAACAACATTCCCCCCAGGTGAGCAAAATGCGCCACATTGCTGCCCGGTTGCGCCAGTCCCAAATAAAGTTCAATCAACCCGTATCCAATTACAAAATACTTGGCTTTTATCGGGATGGGAGGGAAAAGCAACATCAGCTGGGTATTGGGGAACAACATTCCAAACGCCAGTAAAATTCCAAAAACCGCACCTGAAGCGCCCACCGTTGGAATGTCCATTTTTAATTCCAGAATTCGTTGCATCAGGTTTAATCCTTCGCCGGCATAGGCTGTGCTTGTGGGATCATCGTACCACGAAATAATAAAATCGCGGACCTGTGCTGATGAATTGGG
>JAFGDX010000413.1 GCA_016931875.1 Prolixibacteraceae bacterium | reverse complement strand
CTAAACAACAGGGATCGCGATTTAAAAAAAACGTACCTGTCGGTGTTTCATTTAAACGATCAAAAAGCCGTTCAACTGGAAAACAAACAATTTACAGGAATCAGACAAATAAAAGATGGTGATGCTGACAAACTGGTGGCCTGGTCAAACCGGCCATATGCTGTGCAAAGTATGTGGGAAGGCGGCCCCGACCACAACGACTTTTTTCTGGTAGATATTAAAACCGGTGACGCTGAAAAAATAAAAACAGATATTCGGGCCGTGCCACGTGTTTCGCCCAAAGGGAACTATTTGTACTGGTACAATCCGGCAGACACCTCATGGAACACCATAAACATTGCAAGCGGCGCAGAATTTACAATTTCCGCTCCTGAGATTGTTCAGGTGGCTGATGAATTAAACGATGTGCCAAACCTGCCGGGTGCATACGGAACAGCGGGCTGGCTTAAAAACGATGAGGCGCTCCTGATTTACGACCGCTTTGATGTGTGGAAAGTTGACCCGGAAAACAAAACTGCTCCGGTTAGAGTCACCCAAAATGGCAGGGAGCAAAATACGGTTTACCGGATAATCGATTTTGAAAAGCAGCAACCTTCAAGGTGGTCGGGCGAAGAAGAAGGGATGGACCCCGAAAAACCGCTGTATTTAAAAGCACACAACGAGGTAACGCGCGAAGACGGTTATTATGTTCTGAATCTGAAAAGAGGGGAAGCCAAAGAACTTTTATCGGGAAAATTTGGTTTGAACACGCCTGAAAAAGCAAAGGATGCAGATGTGGTTCTTTTTACCAGGGAAGATTTTCAGACCTATCCCAATTTAATTGCTACCAATCTGAGCTTCAAAAAACAAACACAAATCAGCGATGCCGCGCCACAGCAAAAAGAATTTTTATGGGGAACAGCCGAACTGGTTACCTGGACTTCGCTTGACGGGCGGAAGCTGGAAGGCACACTTCACAAACCTGAAAACTTTGATCCTTCCGGAAAATACCCGATGATTGTTAATTTCTATGAAAAAAGTTCGCAGGAATTGTACAGTTACCGGATGCCTGAAAACCACCGTTCCACCATCGATTATCACTATTACACCAGCAACGGTTATCTGGTTTTTAACCCCGATGTGTATTACAAAACCGGCTACCCGGGCGAAGATGCCTTCAACTGCGTAATGCCGGGCATAACTTCATTAATCGAAAAAGGATTTGTGGATGAAAAACATATTGGCGCACAGGGGCACAGTTGGGGCGGCTACCAGGTGGCTTACCTGGCCACGCGAACCAATTTGTTTGCCGCCATCGAATCGGGGGCGCCGGTGGTAAATATGTTTAGCGCCTATGGTGGAATCCGCTGGGGTTCAGGGCTAAACCGAGCCTTTCAGTACGAGCACACGCAAAGCCGCATCGGAAAGTCGATTTGGGAAGCGCCGCTGCGATACCTCGAAAATTCACCCCTGTTTACACTCGATAAAATAAACACCCCCATTTTAATTATGCACAATGATGATGACGGCGCTGTACCATGGTACCAGGGAATTGAGTTTTTTATCGGGTTGCGAAGGTTGCAAAAACCAGCCTGGCTGCTCAACTACAACGAGGCCGACCACTGGCCGCTGAAAGTGCGCGACAAAACCGATTTTCAGATTCGTCTTGCGCAGTTTTTCGACCATTATCTGAAAGAGAAACCCATGCCCAAATGGATGAAAGAAGGAATTCCGGCTGTAGAAAAGGGAAGAGAACTGGGTTATGAATTGGAAGAGTAAAAAATTTTGCTGATTTAAAAAAGCCGGGAGAACAATTTTCCGGCTTTTTTATTTCAAATATCTTAATTTATCAATTATCTGAAAATCTCAATTTATCACATCAACCGTTTTCCTGAAAAATTCAGAACTATTTTATTTTCTGCTGGCGCCAAAAGAAAACCACGGCCGTTTTCTGATACCGAAAAAGAACCGGTCAAAGCTTCCACGCTGTACTCAACCCCGCTGAACTGCATGTCGGCTTTTTTAGGCTGAATCAGAGTAAAAGGAAGTTCTGCATTTTCGATGGTATTCAGCTCCAGGAACCAATCCAGTTTTTCACTGGCTTCCAGGGCAATTTCCATTGTATTTTCATCCATAAGAATATGGAAAGTTCCCTGTTGGTTATTCAATTCCCAGGAAACTTTTAACGTTCCGTTTTCCGGTTCAGAGGTTGTAAGTTTCTCACCGTTCAAGACAACTTCCTGCCCGTTTTTGGTTGCTTTAAAATAAAGTCCTCCTGTTTTTTCCGCAGAACTCCAGAAATAACCGTCAACAAAAGGAAGCGAAAAATAAAGGCACTGGTTGGAAGTTCCTTTTTCGGTTAAATAAGGCGATGCCATGTTTTCGTCAAACAGATGAATATCGCGAAACCAAAGAACGCCGTTACCGGAAAGCAGATTGGCACGGTAAAACCGACTGTTAAACCAAACGGTTTTTTTATGGCTCCCGGGTAAATCGTTCAAAACAGTTACCGAGGTTGCCGG
>JAFGDX010000412.1 GCA_016931875.1 Prolixibacteraceae bacterium | reverse complement strand
AATTACTGCAAACGAAAGGCTTAACCCAAATACTTTTGCAAACGACAGAACCCCGTTTTTACGGGCATTCCTGATGGTTATTTTTAACTTGTAGAGTTTCATTTTTATTTTGAGTTTCTATTTATTCATTACGTAAAGCCTCAACAGAATTCCAGGTTGCCGCCCTACAACTTTGCCAGAAAAGCAATCCCCGGTGTCAGCACTCCTTCGGCACAATAAATCCACCAGACAGGTTGGCTTTCTATACAACACTTTTGAGCCATTTTCATCCTTAACCGTGTAACAATGAAGACACAACTATTTTATCAATAAAAATGCCTTTTTTACAAATAGCTGTATGACAACTTATTACTAATTCATAAAACTAAATAGCTGTCAATTTTTTTTACACATGGTGTATAATTTTTAGCCAGGTTGCGAATCATCTGGTACTGAAAATATAAATACCGTCGATAAAGAATCAAACAGGGAAAACACGTTACAAATTAACAACTAAAAACATTTAACACAAACCGTTAATAACTCCGGGATCAATTTCACTATGGGTTGAACAAAAAAATTTACCTTTGCTTCCTGAATACAAATTCCCCTGATTATTGACAAATATTAATTAAAAGATACAGAATTATGACAAAAGCAGACGTTGTTAATTTGGTTGCCTCTAAAACTGATATTGAAAAGTTGCATGTGAGCAAAACTATCGAGGCGTTTATGGATATTATAAAAAACTCTCTGGAAAAAGGAGAAAACGTTTATTTGAGAGGATTTGGAACATTTGAAGTAAAAAAACGCGCCGAAAAGAAAGCAAGAAACATTTCGAAAAATACGACTGTTATCGTTCCGGCACACCACATTCCATTTTTTAAACCCAGTGATCTGTTTACCGAAAGAGTAAAAAACAATAACAAGTTAAATTAATTTTAGCTGTTATAAAACGGCCCCAAAATTTTGACCTTTTTTGAATCTGGTAAAAAAATAAAAAGCGCTTAATATCATCGATTTAAGCGCTTTTAATCCGGAATGATTTCCGGTTTGGTGACTCAGCTGGGGCTCGAACCCAGGACCCCATCCTTAAAAGGGATGTGCTCTACCAACTGAGCTACTGAGTCATCCTTATATGTACCTTTGTTTCTCAAAGGCGGGTGCAAAAGTAATATTTATTTTTTTTTACACAAACCCTACAGGATTTTTTTCAAAAAAATTAAAACTGGGGGAAACAACCCCGCCGCTTGTCATTTTTGCCTAAACAAAAAAACGGAACACCCAAACGAACAGAAAAATTTTAAAGTAGCAACATGAACAAACGTGGTTTGTTGAATTATCCGTTGTCATGCCACAATTGTAATATCATTGTTAAAACCAGAAAATTACCACTGATTCGCAGATTTCTCCTGAATCAATAAATCGAATCTGTGAATCTGTGGCATACCTTGTTTTCCTATTTTAAACTCTTAATAATTTTTCAAACAGAAGTTAATAATTTCAGAACGAATTGATTTTGTGGCAAAAAACAGATATTTGATATATTTTATTCGAAAAAACAGAAACCGCCAGATTTGACTTAAAAAAATCAAAACAGAACCATTTTTTTGAAGGAAATCAATTTTAATGTTAGATTTGATTTTTCAATTTACCTGTTACAAACTGGGATAACACGTTAAATACCGAAAAAATTAAGTGACTTTAGAAGGCTATATTGTTCTGGGTATCATTCTTGCCCTTATCATTATCCTGGCAAAGGAAATTTTGCGTCCGGGGCTTGTATTTTTTACAGGTGCCGTTGTTTTGATGGCTTCGGGCATTATTACGGAACGAGAAACGCTGGAAGGCTTCTCCAACAAGGGAATGATTACAGTGGGCATTTTATTTTTGGTGAGCGAAGGAGTCCGGCAGTCAGGAATACTCAACCGCCTTGCACAAACCTATCTTCCGCGAAAAAGGGGAAAAATGGTTTTTCTTATCCCGCGTATAATGCTTCCGGTTTCGGTACTTTCTGCATTTCTGAACAACACACCGGTGGTTATTATTTTTGCCCCCATCATAAAGAAATGGACAGAAAAGCTCAATCTCTCCTCCAAAAAATTTCTTATTCCCCTTTCGTATGCTACCATTCTGGGAGGGATGTGCACACTTATCGGCACTTCCACAAATTTGGTTGTACACGGGTTGATGCTCGAAAACGGATACACCGGCTTCAGCATGTTTGAGCTGGGGAAAGTGGGTATTTTTATCGCCATAATCGGAACCATTTACATGTCGGTTGCCGGGAATAAATTTTTGCCCGGGAAAAAAATCCTGTTCAACTCCCGAAGTTCGGCAGAATTTAAAGATTATTCCTACGATATTGTGATTCCTGAAAACAGTGGTTTTACAGGGCTGGAAATAAAAAACGGCCGTATCAAGGAACTCAAGGGACTGTTGCTCCGGACAATTGAAAGAGACGGAAAACTAATTGACGTCAAAAAAGGAAGTCATTTTATCATGCCCAATGACAAACTCCTCGTGGTGGGTAAATCAGACCGGCTAAACACGATTTTAGGAAACGAAAACATTCGGCTGCGCGGAATAGATTTAATAAAGGGGGTTCCGAGAAGTGAACTAAAACAATACGAAGCGGTAATTTCACCCCGCTTTCCGGGAATTGGCAAAACCATAACCGAATTTAATTTTTACGACCACTACCAGGCCGTAGTGCTGTCCATTCACAGAAACGGGGAACGGATTACATCCAATTTAAGCAGTTTAAAACTCAAACCCGGCGACAACCTGGTACTGCTAACCACCGAAAAATTCGCACAAAACTGGGGCGAATCAAAAGTATTTTATCTCACTTCCTACATTCGCGATTACAGAACCACCGGAACATTCTGGAAAAAATGGATTGCCTTTATTATTCTTCTTCTGATGATAACCGGTGCCACCTTTGGACGGTATATCTCATCACCGGCAGAAATCGATTTCGACATGTTCTATTTTTCCGCCATTGCAGCAGTGCTCCTTGTGTGGATGAAAATTATGCCTCACCAGAAATACACAAAAGCTGTTAGCTGGGATGTATTAATAACCATTGCCTTTTCGTTTGCCGTTAGTAAAGCCCTGCAAAACTCGGGAGCTGCCGATGCCATTGCCCGAACCACCATTGGCCTTGGCCACGGATTGGGGCCGGTGGGTGTACTTGCCGCAATTTACCTGGTTACAACAATTTTTACCGAAATTATTACCAACAACGCTGCGGCTGCAATTGTATTTCCCATTGCAATGGCTGCCGCACAACAACTTAATGTAGACCCAAAACCGTTTTTTGTTGGTATTGCCATTGCCGCCTCGGCCAGCTTCTCTACTCCCATCGGCTATCAGACCAATCTTATTGTACAGGCCATCGGCAACTATAAATTCAAAGACTATGTGAAAATCGGGGTGCCGCTAAATATTCTGGCCTTTGTTTTATCATTGCTTTTAATACCTTATTTCTGGCATTTTTAAACGGCCGGGTGTCATATATCTGTTATTTTCCTT
>JAFGDX010000411.1 GCA_016931875.1 Prolixibacteraceae bacterium | reverse complement strand
GGGCAGAAATTCAATTTTTTCAATTTGGGAAGAATACAACACACGGCACCTGAACAACCCGGTCTGGCACTCATCAGGAACGGCAATCAAATTAATCAGGTTAAAATCTGACTGTTTTCCGAATAATTCAAATGTGGCCCGTTTCATCCTTGTTTGGTGAAAAAAAAGGTGAAGTAACTTTCCGTTTTTACATTGTATGGTTTCAAGCAATTGGGACATACACTTTTTTTAGCAGTTCATCATACTCTTTTTCTGCCTCGCTCAAAAATGTTATTCCGCCGCCACTTTTATAAACAAGTTTTCCCTGCCGGTTTTCAATATAACGAATCAGCACACAACTGTCCAGATTTTTACCGTCGAAATAACCAAAAATTCCTGTGTAGTAGCCCCGTTCGTATTGTTCTGCATTTTCGATAATTTCGAGGGTTTTTTTCTTTGGCGCTCCGGAAACTGATCCGGCCGGTAACAACGAAAACAAAATAGTGCCTATATTTTCAGCATAAAATTCAGGTAAATCGCCTGAAATTTGTGAGCTTACCTGCCAAAGATTTTTCCGGTTGGTTTTAATTAATTCCAGATAGCGAAACTTGTCAACTGTAACATTTTCAGCTATTAAACTCAAATCGTTTCGTATCAGGTCAACAATCGTGTTGTGTTCTGCAATTTCTTTGGTGTCTTCCAGAATTTGTTTTTCCGAATTCTGAATCGTGGCATCAATGGTCCCTTTCATAGGAAAAGAATATATTTTCCGGTTTTTGATTCTAATAAACGATTCCGGCGAAAAACAAACAAACTCATTTTTTAGCAACACTTTGTATTTTGCTGCGCTGAGGAAAAAGATATCTTCCAGTGTTGCATCGGTTTCAACCGGGGTTGGCCGGGTGTAATTCAGTAAATAGGTATCGCCGTTGTGGATGTGGTGTTTTACCAGGTCAAATCCCTTTTTATACTGTTCAAACGAGGCGGGTTTGATTTCCCATTTTGTGAGAGATGTTTTGGGTTTTGAAGCTGAAATATTTGTATGTCCGGGTAGCCGGAACCAAATCTCCCCGACCGATTCGGCAAGTGTGAAAACGCGTGGTTTTTTCATCTCAAAATCAATCAGAAAAACAAAGGGTTTTCCCTCTTTTCCCAATTTGTTCATCTGATTTATTGTGTAGGTTATCTTTTTCATAATTTGCTCCGAAGCAAAGGTATAAATTTTTGATTCCTGAAAATGGTGGAGAAATTCCGTGACGAAACCAGTCATAATTTTTATTTTTGATGAAAATAATCTGCTGATGAACATTGCAAACAATATTTTGGAGATAAAACAAACTTTGCCAGAGGAAGTTAAACTTGTTGCCGTTTCGAAAACCAAACCCAACAGTGATATTTTAGCTGCGTACCATTCAGGGCATAAAATTTTTGGCGAGAACAAGGTGCAGGATTTAACAAAAAAATATGAAGAACTTCCCAAAGATATTGAGTGGCACTTTATTGGTCATCTCCAGCGAAACAAGGTTAAATACATTGCCCCCTTTGTTCACCTGATTCACGGAGTGGATTCAATGAAATTACTAAGAGTCATTCATCAGGAAGGAGCCAAAAACCAACGGGTGATTCCCTGTTTGCTGCAGTTTCATATAGCCGAAGAAGAAACAAAGTTTGGCCTCTCGTTGGATGAAGCACGGGAAATTCTGGATTCAAAGGAGTTCAAATTATTTGAAAATGTAAGGATTACGGGCGTTATGGGAATGGCAACCTACACCGAAAATGAGGAACAGGTGGCCAAAGAATTCAGAATGCTAAAAAATATTTTTAATACGCTAAAAAATGAATACTTTTCGGACTCCAAAGATTTTTGTGAGACTTCAATGGGAATGTCAGACGATTACGCGCTGGCTGTAAAAGAAGGGAGCACAATTGTGCGTATTGGCAGTAAAATTTTTGGCGAAAGAAATTTGTAAAACACAGGATTTATTAAAGAATAAAAAAACAAAATCAATGGCAAATTTAGAAACAACATATCTGGGGTTACAACTAAAGAATCCTTTGGTGGCAGCAAGTTCGGGATTAACAAGTTCGGTTGAAAAAATAAAGGAAATGGAAATTGCCGGCATTGGAGCCGTGGTTTTGAAATCCATTTTTGAAGAACAGATCAATAACGAAGTTACCAGTTTGCTTTTGAAAGATTCGCAAAATACTTACCCTGAAGCCGAAGATTATATAAAAGGCTACCTGCGCGACAATACCTTAAACAAACACCTGGAATTGCTGGAAGAAACCAAAAAAGCAGTGGATATTCCTGTTATTGCCAGTGTAAACTGTGTGTCGGCTAATGAATGGATTGCCCTTGCCAAAAATTTTCAGGAGGCTGGGGCTGATGCGCTGGAACTGAACATTTTTTATGTTCCGACCAACAGGAACGAAGCCCCGGGCCTGGCCGAGCAATTGTACATCGATGTTTTAAAAAAGGTAAAATCAAAAGTATCAATTCCGGTAGCCGTAAAATTTGGTATTCACCACAGCAACATTGTGGGTATGGCCGATAAACTCAAGGCAAATGGTGCCGATGCAGTGGTCATGTTTAACCGCTTTTATGAACCCGACATCAATCTTGAAAAGCTGGAATTCACTTCGTCGGAAGTATTCAGCTCGCCCAACGATGTAACCCACGCCTTGCGGTGGATTGGCCTGGTGTCGTCAATCATTCCCAAACTCGAAATTGCAGCTTCAACCGGTATTCACGATGGAAAAGCCGTGTTGAAACAATTGCTTGCCGGAGCCCGCGTAACTCAGCTTTGTTCCACTTTGTATATAAACGGAACCGATGTTATTCCAAAAATGCTGGAGGAAATTACGGGCTTCATGAGAAAATGGAATTTTAAAAGAATAGACGATTTTCGCGGAAGGCTCTCCTATAAAAATATTCCTGATCCGCTGGTTTACGAACGCTCGCAGTTTATGAAATACTTTTCGAACCGAAGTTAATAATGATAAAAATAGGGCTGGCTTTTCTGTTATTCTTTTTCGTAATCAACACATTTGCCCAAACTGAGAATGCCCAATTTGAGCTAAAAATTTATTACGGTTCCGAAGATAACCGGACCTCGTTTTGTTCCGATTCGGTAAAAGTGGCCCCTTTTATAAAAATTGAAGGCGACGGTTTTAACGAACCCAATGAGGGAATCCGGATTTCCATCGCCAACTACAAACGCAACGAAGATGTTTTGGTGTACCGCGGCAGTAAAAATTTTAGTGTAAACTGGAATGATTCTTACGGTTACCTTGAAATTACAGGAATTGGAACAGCCCAGGAATACCAGCAGGCGGTAAAAGATGTGTATTATAAAAATACCAACGCGGTTCCCAATCTCGAAGACAGGTATATTTCGGTTACTTTAAAAGATGCTGATTACTTACCGGCAACTAAGCATTTCTACAAGTTTATAAAAAAGCTTGATATTACCTGGACAGAGGCACGCGACTCGGCCGAAAACATGACTTACAACGGGTTGAGTGGTTACCTCGGAACGATTACTTCTTCGGTTGAAAACGATTTTATTTGGACAAAAATTGACGGTGTGGGATGGATTGGTGCAACCGACGAAGAAACGGAAGGTGTATGGAAATGGGCCACCGGTCCTGAAGCGGGTACGCAGTTCTGGCAGGGAACTTACAACAACGGCTATGCTGTAAACGGCCGGTTTTCATATTGGTCGGAGGCTGAACCAAACAACGCCCACGGCGAAACCAATAACGGAATTGGTGAAGATTACGGGCATATTAATCAGGACCCGTCAAAAAGAATAAAGTCGTGGAACGATTTACGGATAAACGGAGATGGCCCCACCTCGCAATATTACCGCCCCCGCGGGTTTATTGTTGAGTTTGGCGGAATGCCGGGCGACCCGGAACTGCAGCTTTCAGCTACTTCAATTGTTGAAATTCAAAAAATAGCTTTTTCCGATAAACGCGATGTTGAAATGTGTGCAGGTGAAAGTATTAAGCTGAACGATATAAAACTTCCGGAGCCAAACCAATATAAGTATACATGGACCCCAACACAAAACCTCAGTGATCCAAATCTTCATAACCCTTTTGTTTCTCCTTCTGATAATACAACTTATAAAGTGGTTGGCGAGTTAAAAGGCTGCGTTGCTGAAGCTGAATTTACTGTAAAGGTAAATCCGCTGCCGGTTTCAGAACTGGATTCGGTTTATGTTATTTGCAAAGGAAGTTCGGTTGTTTTAAACCCGGGTGAACATGAATCGTATTTGTGGGGCAGCGGTGAAACATCGCAAACAATAACTGTTTCAGAGGAGGGGGTGTATTCCGTTTTGCTTGCCAATCAGTCTGGATGTACGGAAAATGCTGGAACAACCGTGAGATATAGTGTTGCACCTCAACTCGATTATGAAAAGGTTGATACCCTGGTGTGCGGGGTAAAACAACAAAAACTGAACCTGGCTTTTGAAAGCGGACAGGCAGTTACGCTGCTGCAGGCTTTGCAAAACAATGCACAGGTCACAAATGAATCAACTCTTTCGCCAACAATTGAAGTGGATGAGTTTGGTAAGTACGGTTTTGCAATGCGAATGACGGATAATGCAGGATGCGCATTTACCGATACCCTGAATATTGAATTTCATAACCAACCCACCGCGCAGTTTCAGCTCGACCAGGCAACCTGTGCCGGGTACAACCTTCAACTCGAATTTACAGGCAAAACTTACGAAGATGCAACCTTTAACTGGTATTCAAATGATACCTTATTTTCTTCGGAGATCAACAAACGTTTTGTGGAGATTCCACTTGGCTACGGAAGCTTAAACCGCTCGGTTGGTCTCAAAATAAACGAGCAGGGATGTGTTGATTCTTCAAAATTATCGGTGACTGTAAAACCGGTTCTCGATTTTTGGCCAGAACAAAATGAAGGTTGTACCCCGTTGAATGTTCAGTTTAATTCTTCATCCACTGAACCTGTTGATAAATTTTACTGGGAATTTGGCGATGGAAATGTTTCGAATACTGATAAACCAAGCCACCTTTTTTATAATCCGGGAACCAGCGATAAAAATTTTGATGTTTCGCTGAAAATTGTTTCGGCTGAAGGGTGTGAAAATACAGGTACCATCCATGATTTGATAACTGTGCATCCAACCCCTACGATTGATTTTGATTTTTCTGAACAAGCATGTTTTGAGGGCGTTTCGCAGGTGAATTATGTAGGTTCGGCTACCGATAATGCTACATTTTTATGGGATTTGTCGGATTTTGGGGCAAACGAAATTATTATGAATCCGGGAAATTCAAAAGGGCCGCTCGAATTTGAAAGAATAGCAGAACCCACTGTTGAAATTGGCCTGCAGGTAATTTCAGAATTTAACTGCAAAACCGATTCAATAACAAAAACCTTTAGCCGAAAACCGCTTTTTGATGCTGAAATGAACAAACAGGAAGGATGCCCGCCACTGGAAGTTGATTTTTCTGCAGAAGTGGCAGACAATGTGGATGAGGTGGAATATTTCTGGGATTTTGGTGACGGGAAAAACAGCACCGGACAAACAGCAACCCATGTTTTTTTGCAGCCGGCAGCCGAATTTCAGGTTCAGGTGTTTGCACGCTCGCTGCTAACCGGCTGTGCCGATACTTTTCTAATCCCCGAAAAAGTAAATGTTTTTTCACAACCGGTGGCCGGATTCAGTGCGGTTCCCAACACGGTGCTTATTAGTCATCCGGTGGTTCGGTTTGAAAATACGAGCAGCGGCGCAACTTTTTATGAATGGGATTTTGATGATCAATCGGTTGTTTCCGGAGAAGAAGATCCGCAACACCGGTTTGATGAAATGGGATT
>JAFGDX010000410.1 GCA_016931875.1 Prolixibacteraceae bacterium | reverse complement strand
TATAAATTACACGGAATGCGTCATCTTTTGGAGATTGGTTTTTTTGTTTACAGTTGAAAATGTATTTTTAGTTTATGAACAAAATTTTGAAGATACAATGATTCATCAAACTGAAATTGTTTTACAGGGATACAAAAGAGGATATCATCTGATTACTCCGGTTATTGAAAAGAATTTGCCTCCGCTGCCTGAAAAAGGGTTGGTACACATACTGGTTAAGCACACTTCGGCGGGAATAACCCTGAATGAAAATGCCGACCCAACGGTGCGGGGCGATTTTGAAAGGTTTATGAATAAAATGATTCCTGAAAACGACCCTGCTTATGTTCACACTTACGAAGGGGCGGATGATATGCCTGCACATCTCAAATCGTCGGTAATCGGGGCTGAAATCACCATTCCGGTTACCAACCACCGTTTGAATATGGGAACCTGGCAGGGGATTTATTTTTGTGAATTTCGCAATTACGGAGGTTCCCGAAAACTGGTACTTACCGTTTTTAGTTAATCATTTATGGCTTATCCAAAATATAGCACCTGTTGTTAAACAGTTCAAAAAAACATTTTCCTGAGATTTGATATTTTTTCAGAATAAACGGAACCGTATTTTCGGCTCAATAAAATAACAAAATATGCAACGTAACTTATTATTAGGTGTTGAAGCCATTGGGCAGGCAGCAGTCGATGCCGGAATTTCCGGGGTGTATGCTTACCCGGGGACACCTTCAACCGAAATAACCGAATATATTCAAAACAATAAAACTGCCATTGAAAGGGGCATTCACCGCGAATGGTCGGCCAACGAAAAAACAGCTTTGGAAGAAGCACTGGGTGTGTCGTATGCAGGAAAACGATCGATGGCCTGTATGAAACATGTAGGTTTAAATGTTGCCGCCGATGTTTTTATGAATGCCGCCATAACCGGTATTAACGGCGGACTGGTAATTACGGTAGCCGACGATCCGTCGCAGCACTCTTCGCAGAACGAGCAGGATTCGCGCTTTTACGGGAAATTTGCCATGATTCCCGTGTTTGAACCATCAAACCAGCAGGAAGCGTATGACATGACCTACGAAGCCTTTGAGTTTTCGGAAAAAACAAAACTGCCGGTAATGATGCGCATTACCACAAGGCTGGCTCATTCAAGGGCAGGCGTGGTACAAAAACAACTGCAGCCGGAAAACCAGTTAAAGCTCCCCGAAAATTTGATGCAATTTATGCTTTTGCCGGCTTACGGAAGAAAATATTATCAGAATCTTTTGGATAAACAGGGATGGCTGACCGAACTTTCTGAAGAATCAAAATACAATCATTTTTCTGAAGGAACAGATAAAAGTCTTGGTGTTGTAACCTGTGGAATTGCACATAATTACCTGCTGGAAAATTACAAAGACGGCCACTGTCCGTATCCGGTGGTAAAAATTAGCCAGTATCCGGTTCCCGACAAGTGGCTCAAAAAGCTGGAAAACGAGTGTGACGAGCTTCTGGTGATGGAAGAAGGGTATCCGCTGGTTGAAGAGATGCTCAAGGATTTTTTTGGAAAAGGGAAAAAGGTTTGCGGCCGTTTATCAGGGGCTCTTCCCCGGAGAGGCGAACTCAACCCCGACCATGTGGCAAAAGCGCTTGGGAAAGAAAAACCTGCCCCCTATGAAATTCCCGATTCTCTGGCAAACCGTCCGCCTTCGCTTTGTGCCGGTTGCGGCCACCAGGATACCTATTTTGCATTAAACGAGGTGATTGCAGAAATTGGCAACGGACGTGTTTTCTCTGATATTGGCTGTTATACCTTGGGTGCTCTGCCTCCCTACAATACCATAAATACCTGTGTGGATATGGGCGCCTCCATTACCATGGCAAAGGGTGCATCGGATGCAGGATTACTACCTGTTTTTGCCGTGATTGGCGATTCTACCTTTACGCACTCCGGTATTACCGGGCTCCTTGATTGTGTGGTTGAAAACACAAATGTGAATATCATAATCGTGGATAACGAAGCGGTGGCCATGACAGGCGGTCAGGATTCTTCAGCAAAAGGAAGAATAGAAAAAATATGTGAAGGAATTGGTGTTTCTCCTGATCACATTCGCCTGTTTGTTCCTTTGAAAAAAAATCACGATGAGATTGTGAAAATAATTAAGGAGGAAATGGAATACAACGGGGTTTCAGTAATTATTGGGAGAAGGGAATGTATCCAGAAAATTGCCAGAACAAAAAAATTAAACAAAGCCAAAAAATCAGAATAACATGAAAACCGATATTATATTAGCCGGGGTTGGCGGACAGGGAATTTTATCTATCGCCGCCACACTGGGTGCAGCTGCACTGAACGAAAACTATCATTTAAAACAGGCCGAGACCCATGGAATGAGTCAGCGCGGTGGGGCCGTTGTTTCGCATTTGCGTATTTCCGATAAACCTATTTTTTCCGATTTAATTCCAATGGGCGAGGCCGATATAATTTTATCGGTAGAACCACTGGAATCACTTCGCTACCTGCCATATCTTTCCAAAGAAGGAACCTTGGTGACCAACATTACCGAATTCAGAAATATTCCCGACTATCCGGGCTTGCAAAAAACATTTGAAGAATTAAGCGGAAAAATAAATATTATTCGGATTGATGCCGATAAAATAGCGCGTGAAATTGGTAATCCAAAAGCATCTAATATGGTTATGCTTGGAGCGGCATCACCGTTTATAGATATCCATGAGGAGATAATTGTTGAAGGAATACGAACAATATTTAAACAAAAAGGAGAAAAGATTGTTGAATTAAATTGTAAAGCTTTCGAAGCAGGAAGAAATTTTACAGTCAGGTAATAAAGAAAAATGTTTTGGGTTTTTGCTCAAAACAGTGTGTTTGGGGAGTTACAGCCGTGCATGAAAATGCACGGCTTTCTTTATGCAATTTTTTAATTTACTTCCCATCCAAAATCCACATATTTCCAGGTAAAATCATCGCCCGAAATATCGACCTTTACAAAACCTTCTTCCATTCCGTAGCGTGGACCATTCCACCAGTTCGACGAAACAGCCCCGGCGGTGATGTAATGAATGCCGTTGTAATAAATGTCTTCCAAAAAATGAAGATGCCCCTGTAAAACAAGTTTAACATTGTGCTGCTCCAGTATTTTAATTATGTCGTGCGCATTGGTAATTACCGAACCTTGCCCAAATGGTTCGGTGGGCCCCTGCATTATTTGCGCTCCCACGCTTAGTAAAGGAATGTGTGTGCTCACCACAACCGGGGTTTCCGTACCGGTATTTTCCAGATCCTGTTTCAGCCATTCTATCTGAACCGAATCCACATAGCCGTAATAATGCCGGTCGTCGGTAAAACCAATCCCGTCTAAAACTA